>JAISYD010000091.1 GCA_031270145.1 Planctomycetota bacterium | reverse complement strand
TTTTTTCGGAGTGGACTTCTTTCATAGGAGATTTCAATGCGTTAGTCCCGCCGCCAATCCGGCCAAACTCATGTCGGTCAAGCCGCCGGAAGCCCATAAATTCTTAAAAAAGGCATAATTTTTGGGAAAAATATTGACTTCCCCATGAATTAGGATAAATTTCCCTATAACGCCTTGGAAAATTGTTGCGGGTAAAAAAATCGCTGCGGGATCGCTTCCGAAAGGAGCCGCCATGCGGGAATTATTCGACCAGCGAGTGGTGGACAGTTGCATCGACCGGCATGAATCCAGGCCGGAGGCGGTCATAGCGATTCTGCAGGACATCCAGGAACATTACCGTTATCTGCCGCGCGAAGCCTTCCCGCGCCTGTCGCGGCGGCTGAAGCTCTCCGAGGCGCGCCTTTACTCGGTCGCCACCTTTTACGAGAACTTTTCCCTCGACCCCAAGGGAAAATACGTGATCAAGGTGTGCGACGGCACCGCCTGCCACGTCCGGAAATCGATCCCACTTCTGGAGCGCCTGCGCCGGGATCTGGGCCTGTCCAGGGACAAGGTCACCTCCGACGATCTCATGTTCACCGTGGAAACCGTGTCCTGCCTCGGGGCCTGCGGCCTGGCCCCGGTGTTGACCGTCAACGAAAAGGCCTATCCGTCCATGACGCCGGACAAGGCGACGGAGCTGGTGGAAAAACTCAAGAAGGAGGGCCAAGGCGATGTTGCTTAGGAATCGGCAGGATCTCATCCTCCTCCGGGAAAAATGCCAGCGGGCGGCGCAGGCGGAAAGGCGGAAGGTTCTGGTCTGCGCCGGGCAAAACTGCATGTCCTGCGGAGCCCAGGAGGTTTACGACCGCTTTGCCGTCCTGTTGCGGGAAAAGGACATCCCCCACTCGATCCGCTTCATGGACGAGAACCACGGCGGCGTCGGCCTGAAGAAAAGCGGCTGCCACGGGCTTTGCGAGCTGGGCGTGCTGGTCCGCCTGGAGCCGAGCGGCTATCTATACACCCGCGTCTCCCCGGGCGACTGCGCCGAGATAGTTGACAAGACCGTCGTCAAGGGGGAATTCATCGAGCGGCTGGCCTACAACAAGCAGGGTCTGATCTGCCAAAGGCAGGACGAAATCCCATTCTATAAAAAACAAACCCGGCTGACCCTGGAGAACTGCGGCCACATCGATCCGACCTCGATATTGGAATACCTGGCGATCAGCGGCTACCGCGCCCTCGAAAAAGCCTTGTTCGACCTGGATCCGGACGCCATCGTGGACGAGATATCCCGCTCCAATCTGCGCGGACGCGGGGGCGGCGGCTTTAAGACCGGCAAGAAGTGGGAGCAGGTGCGCCGCCAGGCGGAAAAGAAGCGCTACATCGTCTGCAACGGCGACGAGGGCGATCCGGGCGCCTTCATGGACAACAGTTCAATGGGAAGCGACCCCCACCGCATGCTCGAGGGCATGATCATCGCCGGCATCGCCTGCGGCTCGGACGAGGGCTACATCTACGTCAGGGCGGAATATCCCCTGGCCGTGGCCCGCCTCAGGATCGCCATCGCCGAAGCGGAGGAATACGGCCTGCTGGGCGACCGCATACTGGGCACCAGCTTCAATTTCAAAATCCGCATCAGTCGGGGGGCCGGGGCTTTCGTCTGCGGGGAGGGCAGCGCCCTCACCGCCTCCATCGAGGGCAAGCGCGGCATGCCCAGGGTGAAGCCGCCGCGCACGGTGGAGCGCGGGCTCTGGGAAAAGCCGACGGTCCTGAACAACGTGGAGACCTTCTCCACCGTGTCGACCATCATCGAGAAGGGGGCGGATTGCTTTTTGGCCATCGGCCCGGCCAACAGCCCCGGCACCAAGACCTTCTCGCTGACCGGCAACATCGAGAACACCGGGCTAATCGAGGTGCCGATGGGGGCGACCCTGCGGCAAATCATCTGGGACATCGGCGGCGGGATGCGCGGCGGCGCCAAATTCAAGGCGGTGCAGATCGGCGGCCCGTCCGGCGCCTGCCTCACCGAGGAGCACCTGGACCTCCCGCTCGACTTCGACTCCCTGAAAAAAATCGGCGCCATGATCGGCTCCGGCGGCATGGTGGTCACGGACGAGAACTCCTGCATGGTGGAGATCGCCAGGTTTTTCATGAACTTCACCCAGAACGAGTCCTGCGGCAAGTGCGTCCCCTGCCGCGAGGGCACCAAGCGGATGCTGGAGATACTCGAACGCATCACCGGGGGCGACGGCCGGGAGGGAGACATCGAACTGCTGCTGGACCTGGCCGACACCATCACCGCCACTTCGCTCTGCGGCTTGGGCAAGAGCGCGGCAAGTCCGGTGGTTAGCACCATCGGAAGCTTCAGGGGCGAATACGAGGCGCATATTCGCGAAAAGCGCTGCCCGGCCGGGGCCTGCCAGAAGCTCAGGGCCTTCAGCATCGACCCCGCGCTTTGCAAGGGCTGCGGCAAATGCGTCCGGGTTTGCCCGGTGGGCGCGATTTTCGGCAAGGCGCGCGAGCCGTTCGGCATCGACGCGGCGAAATGCGTCAAGTGCGGCGCCTGCCTGGACAACTGCAGGTTCAAGGCCATAAGGGCCGCCTAACGGCGGCGGACGCGGCGGGCCGATCACGGGGAGGGGGGCGGACAATGGGCGACAAGGGCATCATGATCATAGACGGCATCCCGGTGGAAATCGGGGACGAGAAGAACCTGCTGGAACTGATCCGCGAAATCGGCATAGAATTGCCGACCTTCTGCTACCATTCCGAGCTTTCCATCCACGGGGCCTGCCGGATGTGCATGGTGGAGGACAAGCGGGGCGGCATCGTCGCCGCCTGCTCCGAGCAGCCCCGGAACGGCATGGAAATCCGGACCAACACCGAGCGGCTGCGCCAATACCGCAAGAACATCCTCGAACTCCTGCTCGCCAACCACTGCCGGGACTGCACCACCTGCTTCAAGAGCGGCGACTGCAAGCTGCAGGAGCTGGCCCTCCGCTACAACATAAGCAACATCCGCTTCGCCAACACGGCCCTGAACCTCAGACCCGACAATTCATCGCCCTGCATCGGCCTGGAGCGCCACAAGTGCATCCTCTGCGGCGACTGCGTGCGCATGTGCAACGAGATCCAGCGGGTCGGCGCCATCGATTTTGCCTGGCGCGGCGCCAAAATGAGCATCAGCACCGCCTTCAAGACGCCCATCGCCAAGTCGGCCTGCGTTGGCTGCGGCCAGTGCGCCTCCGTCTGCCCCACCGGGGCCATCACGATCAAGAACGACACCCAGCGGGCCTTCAAGGCCCTGTCCGACCCGGACACTCTGGTCACCGTCCAGATCGCCCCGGCGGTGCGGGTGGCGCTGGGCCGCGCCTTCGGCGTTCCGGACGGCGAAAACGCCCTCGGCAAAATCGTGGCCGCCCTGCGCCGCATCGGCTTCCACGAGGTGTACGACACCGTCACCGGCGCCGATTTCACCATCATGGAGGAGGCGGCGGAATTGCTGGATCGCCTGGAGCGCGACCGCAAGGGGCCCATGTTCACCTCCTGCTGTCCGGCCTGGGTGAACTATTGCGAAAAGAACTACCCCGAATACCTCTCCAGCCTGTCCACCGCCCGCTCGCCCATGCAGATGCTGGCCTCGGTCGTTCGGGAACGTTTCCGCGGCGAAAAGCGGAAGACCATGCACATGGCGGTCATGCCCTGCACCGCCAAGAAATTCGAGGCGGCCAGGCCGGAATTCTTCCGCGACGGCGCCCCGCTGGTCGACATCGTCCTGTCCACCCAGGGCTTGATCCGCATGATCCGCGAATCCGGCCTGATCTTCTCCGAACTCGAGGTCGAGCCGATCGATTCGGCCTTCAACGTCGCGTCCGGCGCCGGGATGATATTCGGCGTCACCGGCGGCGTCACCGAGGCGGTTTTGCGCCGCATCTCGGACGACAAAACCCCCATATCCCTGCGTCGCCTCGCCTTCTCCGGGGTACGGGGGATGCGGGGGGTCAAGGAGGCGTCGGTCGAGGCGGCCGGGCGCGAGGTCAAAATCGCCGTGGTCAGCGGCCTGGGCAACGCCGCCGATCTCATCGAAAAAATCCAGTCCGGCGCGGCGTACTACGATTTCGTCGAGGTCATGGCCTGCCCCGGCGGCTGCGTCAACGGGGCCGGCCAGCCCGTGGCCCGCTCGGAGGCGCAGAGCGAGTCGCGCGGCAACGGGCTGTACGCCGCCGACCGCTTCTGCTCCTACCGGCGCGCCGAGGACAATCCGCTGGTGGCCGCGCTCTACGCCGGCCTGCTCAAGGGCAAGACGCACGAACTGCTGCACGTCAAGTACGAGAGGGGGAAAACGCTGGCAATCGCCCGCGGGAACGCGGATCGCTCCAGGCCGATTCTGGAAAGGCGCGACAATGGCTGAACCGTTGGAAGTGACCTTGTGCATGGGCAGCTCCTGCTTCGCCAGGGGCAACAACCTCCTGCTCGCCGATCTGGAGGACGTCATCGCCAGGAACGCCTGGCGGGATCGGGTGAGGCTGGCCGGCTGCCGCTGCCTCAACCTGTGCGGCGGCGGACCAAACCTCAAAATCGACGGCCGGCTCCGGCAAAACCTGGATATCGCCGCCGTGGGGGAGCTGCTGGGCGGACTGCTGGCGGCGCCCGGCGCCGCCGGATCGGAGCGTACCCGCTGAGGAACCGGCATGGAGAGGCTGTTCCCGGTTTACACCCAGGAAACCGAGTGCCACGACTGCTACAAGTGCGTTCGGCAATGCCCGGTGAAGGCGATCCGGGTTGAAAACGAGCGGGCCAAGGTGGCGCCCGAACGCTGCGTGGCCTGCGGGCGCTGCGTGGTGATCTGCCCCTCCGGCGCCAAGCGCGTCCGCGACGACCTGGGCCGCGCCAAGCGCCTGCTGCTGAGACCGGGCGCGGTTTGCGCCTCGGTGGCCCCGAGTTGGGCCGCCACGCATCCGGAATGGAGCCAGGGCCAGTTGATCGCGGCCCTGCGCCGGCTCGGCTTCGAATATGTGAGCGAAACCGCCCTTGGCGCCCAGGAGCTGTCGGCGGCGCTGGCCAACGAGCTGGGCGGCGGCAAGCCGGGCCTGCACATCTCCAGCGCCTGCCCGGCCGTGGTGGATCTGATTCGCAAGCACATCCCCGGCCTCGCCGGCGCCATAACCGCCGCCGCCTCGCCCGCCCTGACCCATTGCCGGCTGCTGAAAGAAAAATACGGCGAGGACGCGACCGTCCTGTTCATCGGCCCCTGCGCGGCCAAAAAGACCGAGGCGGACGAGAATCCCTCGCTGATGAGCCTGGCCCTGACCTTCGCCGAACTGGACCGCTGGCTGGCCGAGCGCAACATCAACCCCGCCTTGCTGTCGCCTAGGGAAGACGACGTCCTGGCGCTGGCCGAGGCTGCCGAAGGCGTCCTCTATCCGCTTGAGGGCGGCATGATTGAAACCATGCGGCATTACGGTTTCCCGGACTCCCTGCAGGCGCGGTCGATGTCGGGCCTGCGGCGGCTGAAAATCTCGCTGGAGCATATCGATCCCGGCGCCTTCGGGCAGACGCTTTTTCTGGAGGGGCTGGCCTGCGACGGCGGCTGCGTTAACGGCCCCTGCTCGACCGTCAAACCGTCGCCGCTGGAGGGGAGCATGGCGGTCAGGTCCAGGGCCCGCCTCGGCCCCCGCGGCCCCAGGCCGGGGTTGTGGGTGGAGCGAAGCTACATCCCACGGGCCGGCCCCCGGGCCAAGTGGAGCGAAAAGGACATCCTGGGCGCCCTGGCCAGGGTGGGCAAGCATAAACCGGAGGACGAGCTGAACTGCGGCGGCTGCGGCTACGACACTTGCCGCGGCTTGGCGCAAGCCCTGCTGGCCGGCGATGCCGAGACCTCCATGTGCGCTTCCTACATGCGCGGCATCGCCCAGCGCACCGCCAACGCCCTGTTCCGCTGCATGCCCTCCGGCGTGGTCATCGTCGGCACGGATCTGCGCATCGTCGAAGCCAACGCGGCCTTCGTCGGCATCTTTGGCGACGAGTGCGCCAAACTCATGGCGGATCGGCCCGGGCTGGCCGGCGTCCAGGTGGAGGACATCCTCCCCTGCGGCAATCTGCTCCGGGCGGCTCTCCGCTCCGGCAAGGACATAAGGCGCGAGCGGCTCAAGATGCGCGGGCTGCTCCTGGATCTGGTCATCTTCGTCATCGAGGAGTACAAGACGGTCGGGGCGATTGTCGCGGACGTAACCAAAAACGAGTTGCGCCGGGACCAAATCGCCCGCCGGGCCCGGGAGGTCATCGCCAGGAACATCTCGACGGTGCAGGAAATCGCCAGCCGCCTGGGGGAGCACATGGCCGACACCGAAATCCTCCTGAACTCCATCGCCGAGGGGTACGGCGACGCCGG
>JAISYD010000046.1 GCA_031270145.1 Planctomycetota bacterium | reverse complement strand
GCCGACAACAGTCGGAAACGAGGGAAAATAATTTAATTTTTTGCTTTATAAGGTTATGGAATTTGGAGAGGGTTGCTTGATTTTCAACGTCCGATAATAGGTGTTATGTTGCGTTCGTTATCGAACATCCGCATTTGTCACCAATCAATTTCACGCTTGCGCCTCCCCATCCCCCGTCCCCCGACGCCAAACATACCCTTGATTGCTTTTCCATGAATCCCGGCCGCCATGCCGCCAGCGGCGGAACGTTCCGGCGGCGGCAAGACGCTTCCCGTTGTTTTCAACCGGCTACATGACCGCTCTTTCGTTCCCCACGACTCCCTCCATGGAGATAATGGGGAAATAGGCGGTGAATGTACGATACAAGGTAGCATAAGGTACGCTTCCTGTCAAACGTTTTTTTCCGTCAAACAATTATTCATCGCGTTGCCTCGGCGCCAGGAAACGCCGAACCGGGGAGGGTGGCGCGGCAAGCGGCCGAACGACGAGTTGCAAATGCCCCGCCAGCGACAAATCCCTCGACCGCCAAAGAGGATTTTTGCTTCCCATTTTCCCGAACAGGGGTGTTTTCCGGGAAATTTCATGCGCGGACCCTGGGAGATAAGCTCCGCGCCGTCACGATTTTTCTTGACCAAGCCGGGACAGCCGCTATCATGGCTGAAGTTCCGTCGAACCGACGCAGTCCATACTGGGGGCTTCTTGAAAGGATGCTGGAATGAGATTCGCGAATAAATCCGTCATAGTCACCGGCGCCTCGATCGGCATGGGGCGCGAAACCGCCAAGCGCTTCGCCGCCGAGGGCGCCGCCGTCCTGGTCAATTACGCCAAGGCTGAAAAGGACGCCCGCCAGACGGCGGACGATATCGTGAAGGCCGGCGGCCGGGCGGCGCTGTGCCAGGGCGACGTCTCCAAGGAGTCGGACGCCAAAAAAATCGTGGCGACGGCAGTCGGGGAATTCGGCAAACTGGACATCCTGATCAACAACGCCGGCGTGACCTCCTTCATCCCTTTCCAGGATTTGGACGCTGCCGGCCCCGATGTGTGGGAACGCCTTTACGCCACCAATGTCGTCGGCTCCTTCCTCTGCGCCAGGGCGGCGGCGGCGGAAATGCGGAAAACCGGCGGCGGAGTGATTGTCAACAACGCCTCCATCGCCGGGCAGCGCGCCAACGGCAGTTCCATCCCCTATTGCTGCTCCAAGGCGGCCCTAATCCACCTCACGCATTGCCTCGCCTCCACCCTGGGGCCGGATATCCGGGTAAACAGCGTGTCGCCCGGCGTGATTGACGATACCCGCTGGAATGCCGGCCGCAGCAATTTCGACGCCGCCAAGGCTCACGCGTCCGGAGTGGAGCAGTCGCTGCTGAAGCGCACGGGCAAGGCCGGGGACATCGCCGCAGCCATCCTGTTCCTGGCTTCGGACGAGGCATCCTTTTGCACCGGAATCGATCTGCTGGTCGATGGCGGCCGTTCCTACAAGATTTAGGCGGGCGGCTACGGAGGACGGCCCCTAGAGCAAGGCGTCGAGATCAAGCCCCACTAGCGCCGGATCTATCCCGGAGGCGACTTCGCGCAGAGTCTCGGCCTTGAGCGTCTCGATTTTCCGCCTGGCGTCAGCCACGGCGGCGACGATCAGATCGGCGAGCATTTCGGGATCGTCCGGGGTGATCGCCAGGCGGTCGAACTTCAAACCCAGCAACTCGCCGGTTCCGTTCATGCTGGCGGTGACCAGCCCGGCCCCGGAACTTCCCTGCACCGTCCGCTTGACCAGCATTGAGCGCATGGTTTTGGCGCGATCCATCATTAGCCGCGCGCTTTTCAACAAGTCAAAAAAGCCGCCCTTGCCTTCCATTCAATTTTCTCCTTCGGAAGCGCCATCGGCTTCCGGCGCCGCCGTCCCAGGAGCCGGCTCGCAATGCACAATCACCCCATCGAAAAGATTCCGGATATGCTCGATCACCGGCCGATGCCGCAAATCCGCCTCGGCCCCGGCATTGGGGCGGTCGGCCTGGACCGCGACGTCAAACTCCAGCCGCCGCCCGAAGGCCGCCGCCAGAACCTCGGCCAAGCGGGCGCGGCGGCGGCGATCCTCCAGAGCTTCCGCCGCCAGGGCCGGTCCTTCCAATTGGAGAACGCCGCCGCGCATTCCGACCAGGGTGATCTTGGCCAGATAACGCAGATCCGCCGGATGGCGTTCCGCCAGCAAATTTTTCGCCGCTTCCCATCTTTGAGCCGCATCTGCGGCCGACGGCGCAACCGCGGCGGAAATATTTTTCGGCTCCGGCTTATCTTCTTCCGGCTCCGGGGGCGGCGACGGGGCTTCCGGCTCCGGATTGGCGGCGGTGGGCGCCAGCATCGGCGGAGGAGGATTATTTTTTTTTTCAGCGTCCGGAAAAGCCGCTGGCGGCCTTGGAACGGCCGACTCAAACGGCGGGAAGGCGTCCGGAAGCGTTTCCAACTTGTCGATGATCCGGGAAACCGGCGTAATGCCGCCTAGGCCGGACAGCCGCGCCACCGCCATTTCCAAAAGCACCGCCGGGTTGGCGAGGGAGCGGGCGCGTACCCGCGTCCGGGCCTGGGTTAAAACGTCCAGATAAAGGATTGCCGATTCCAGGCTGGCGGTTCCGGCCAGGGCGGTCAAGGCCAGCTTGGCCGGACCATAGGCGTCGATCCCGTCCCGCGAACCGGTGGCGACCAGCACCATAAGATCGCGGCCAAAGGAAACCAGTTGATCCAGGAAATCCCCGACATTGATTCCCTTGGCAATAACCCGATCCACCGTCGCCAGGGCGGCGGCGACATCCGCTCCGGCTATGGCGGTGAAAATGCCAGCCACATTCTCGGTCGAGGCCACTCCGCGCACCGCTTCGACATCCTCCCGCGTCACCGCCCCGTCGGCGAAAGAAAGGAGTTGATCCAGCAGGACCAGCCCATCCCGTACCGAGCCGCCGGAAAAAGAGGCCACCGCCTCCAGCGCCTCGTCGGAAATGGCGGTTTTCTCTTGTTCTGCCAGGCGGCGGAAAAAAGCCGCCAAAACCGCCTGAGGGACCAGGCGGAAGTCAAAGCGCTGGCAACGGGAAAGTATGGTGTCGGGCAATTTGTGGGGATCGGTGGTGGCGAGGATGAATTTGACGTGCCGGGGCGGCTCCTCCAATATCTTCAAAAGGGCGTTGAAGGCGCTTTCCGACAGCATGTGCGCCTCGTCTATGATGTAAATCTTGTATCTGGCCCGGTTGGGAACGTAGGCGGCCTGATCCCGAAGTTGCCGGATCTGCTCGATGCCGTTGTTGGAGGCGCCGTCGATTTCCAGTACGTCCGAATCGCGGCCGGCGGCGACGTCCAAGCAAATGGAACAGACCCCGCATGGGTCGACGGTCGGCCCTTTATCGCAAACCAGCGCCTTGGCCATGATCCTGGCCATGGTGGTTTTGCCGCAGCCGTGGCCGCCGGCGAAGAGATAGGCATGGGCGACGCGGTCGCGGAGGATGGCGTTCTTGAGGGTGGCGGCTATATGCTCCTGTCCCACCACCTCGGCAAAAGCGGCCGGACGGTAACGCCGGGCCATTACTTCATACATCGCATCCATCCCGTGCGACGCGGCAAGGAAAAATAAAGGGCCGCCGGAACCCGGCCGGACTGACCTGCACAAAGCCGGATCTGCTTAGGGCTGCTCGGTTCCCCGCCTGACCCGGTTCACGCTCCGGCACTTACAGGGGCCCGGCCGGATTCCGACGGCC
>JAISYD010000350.1 GCA_031270145.1 Planctomycetota bacterium | reverse complement strand
CCCCGGCGTCGATCAGGGCGGCGAGGAGCATGTCCCCGGCCAGCCCGAATTGGCAGTCAAGGTGCAGGTGCATGGGCAAGTCCTTTTTTTATCGCGGCCGGCTCCTCCGCTTCCCGCCTCGCTCCGGCCAAAGCCGCCGCCTTTTCCCGGCCGGACGCGGTTTGCCGGCGCGCCCCGATGGTAAGCGTTAAAATTCCCCATGTCAAACTTTAATCCCCGAAAAGCCCCTCCTTTCGCCGCCTCCCCAATTGGCCGGCGGCGAATCCGGGGCGAATGCCGGCGGGACGCCTGCCCGTTCAATTGAAGACATTGCCGGAGACCCTTTCGGAATGGGCAAGCCCGGGCATTTCCCGGGCGAAAAAAAAATCCAAAAAAATGCTTGACGGAAAATCGGCCAGTCATACAATCGATTGCATAGCCGCTGAAATCGATTGCGCGACTTGAACCGGAAAACCAGACCTTGCGTTCGCCGCCGCCTGCCCGGCGCCTCTATTCCCTCGCCGTTTCCTTTCCCCGGTCTGGTTTGCAAGCCGCGGCGCGACCGGCGCCGCCAGGACGACAAGTTTGACAACGGCGCGAATGGCGCGTCGCTTTCGCTATATCGGGGAAAAGCGGTGTGGTGGTACTTTTTTGGACGCGCCGGGAAGGCGCGGGGAGGAATGAACATGAAACGTTTGCCGTCGATGCTGTTCGCGTTGCTGCTGGCCGCCTGTCAATTCGCGGGGGCGGGCGAAAAAATCACCTTGATCATGGGCGACGTGCTGGCCGAGGAGCATCCGCATTCCCGCTCCTACCACTATTTCGCCGATCGGGTGAAGGAGTTGACCAACGGCGAAGTCGAGGTGCAGGTCTTCGTCAATTCCGCCCTCGGCAACCAGCGGGACTTGGTGGAGGGGCTGAACCTGGGGACCGTCCACATCGCCAAGACCATGACCACCGGGCTCTCCTCCTATTTTCCGGAGATCCAGGTCTTCGACCTCCCCTACATGTTCTCGGGCCGCCGGCATTTCTACACGGTCCTGGACGGCGAGGTGGGCAAGCTCTTCCTGAAGACCTTCCTGCCGCGGCACGGCTTCTACGGCCTGGCCTACCTTGACGCCGGCATCCGCAGCATCTACAACCGCAACAAGCCGATTTTGAAGCTCGAAGACGTCAGGGGCATGAAGCTCCGGGTTCCGGAAAGCCCCATCTTCATGGACTCCATGGCCGCCTTCAACGCCAGCGGCACCCCCATGCCGGTGGGCGACATCTACACCGCCCTCCAGACCGGCGTCATCGACGGAGCCGAGAACGCCCCCATCTTCTACCACATGCAGGCGCATTACGAGGCCGCCCCCTATTTCTCCCGCACCTACCACATGATGACCCCGGATATCGTCCTCATGTCGAAGGACTTCTTCAACGCCCTGTCCGAGCCGCACCAGAAGGCGATTCTCCAGGCCGCCGACGACATGGTAAAATGGGAGCGGAAGGCCTGGGTCGACTTGGAGGAGAGCACCGAGAAGCTGTTGGTGGAAAAGGGCGCCAAGTTCAACGACGTCGACCTTTCCGGCTTCCGCGAGGCGGCGAAAAAAGTGTGGGCCAAGTACGCCCCCATCGTCGGCCAGGATTTGATCGACAAGATCCAGGGGCAGGCGAAATAGCCGCCCAGGCCCGGATTGTCCGGAGGCGCGGCCGGGCGATCCGGGCCTCTTTACCGCTTCGCCCGCCGGCCGCCCGGCCGAAAGGAGATTTCGATGGACGCCTTTTTCAGGGTGGTAAGGAGGGGGGAAAGGTATCTCCTCATCGCCATCATGATCCTTCTCGCCGTCTTCTGCTTCGCCCAGGTGTTCTGGCGGGTGGCGCTTCATAATCCCCTGGCTTGGTCGGAGGAGGTCTCGCGGTACCTGTTCGTATGGCTGACCTTCATCGGGGCGGCGGCGGCGGTGGGCGAATGGTGCCATTTCCAGGTGGACGTGCTTACCAGCAAGCTGCCGCCGGCGCCCGCCCGGTACTTCCGGGTTTTCTGCTATCTCGCCATCCTCTTCTTCGCCTACGTCATGACCTTCCACGGCTGGGAACTGCTCCAGCGCATCCGGACCCAGTTCTCGCCCGCCATGCGGCTGCCGATGATCGTTCCCTACGCCTCCCTGCCGCTCAGCGGCCTGCTGATGGCGCTCCACCTGGCGGAGCGGCTGCATAACGACTTCCGCCGGCCGGCCGGGGAGGGACGCGCATGATCTGGCTCGTGTTCTCCCTTTTGGGCGTTCTGTGCCTCGCCGGCGTGCCGGTGGCCTTCGCCATCGGCATAGCGGCCGTCGGCGCCATCATCGCCCGGAACGTGCCGCTGACCGTGGTGGATCAGCGGATGTTCACCCAAATCGATTCCTTCGCCATGCTGGCGATTCCCTTCTTCATCCTGGCCGGCAACCTTATGGACAGGGGAGGGATATCCTCCAAGATCGTACAGTTCGCCACCGACGTCGTCGGCCACATCCGGGGCGGCCTGGCCATGGTCTCCGTCATCGCCTCCATGTTCTTCGGGGCGATTTCCGGATCGGCCCAGGCCACCAGCGCCGCCATCGGCTCCATCCTCATCCCGGCGATGGAAAAGCACGGCTACGGCAAGCCGTTCGCCGCGGCCCTGACCGCCACCGCCGGGCCGCTGGGGGTGATAATCCCCCCGAGCATCCCCATGGTCATTTTCGCTTCGGCCGCCAACATCTCCATCGGCAAGCTGTTCCTGGGCGGATACCTTCCGGGGATATTCATCGGTTCCGGGCTGATGCTGATTTGCTACGCCTCCGCCCTCAGGAACAACTACCGGGCCGAAGCCCGCGCCCCGATCCTCAGGATGCTCAAGTCGTTTCTCGATTCGGCCTGGGCCCTGTTCATGGTCGTCATCATCATGGGCGGCATTCTCGGCGGCTTCTTTACCGCCACCGAAGCCTCGGTGGTGGCGGTGGTGTACGCCGTCCTCGTCGGCAAATTCGTCTACCGCAAGCTTCGCCTCGAAGAAATCCCGGACATCCTCTACCGGAGCGCCATGGTCACCGCCTCGGTGATGTTCTGCGTCGCCGCCACCAATATCCTCGCCTGGATCCTGACCCGCGAACAGATTCCGCGCATGATCGCCGACGCCATGCTTTCCCTCACCTCCAACAAGTACCTCATCCTGCTCCTGATCAACATCATCCTGCTGATCCTGGGCACGATCCTGGACGCGACGCCGGCCATCATCCTGACCGCGCCCATCCTTCTGCCGGTGGTGAAGGCCTTCGGGATGGATCCCATCCACTTCGGCCTGGTGGTGGTGGCGAATCTCGCCATCGGCATGAGCACGCCGCCGGTCGGCATCACCCTGTTCGTCTCCTCCGGAATTTCCGGCGTCCCCATATCCAGAATGATCCGGCCGCTCATACCGTTCTGGATCGTCATGTCGATTTTCCTCATGGTGCTGACCTATGTTCCGGCCCTGACCATGTTCCTGCCGGGCCTGACAAATTGACGGGAGCCGTTTCATGGCGGATGAAAACGGGGAATGCATCGAAATCAACGGCGTCCGCGCCGCCTTCCACCGCTTCAACACCATCGTCGTCGGGAGCGGAGCCGCCGGCCTGAACGCCGCCGACTTCCTCCGGCGGGGAGGGATGGAAAGCCTTTGCGTCGTCACCGAGGGGGTGAAACTGGGAACCTCCCGGAACACCGGTTCCGACAAGCAGACCTATTACAAGCTGACCCTGTGCGGCGCCGAGGGCGACAGCGTCAGGCAAATGGCCAAAGCCGTCTTCGACGGCGGGGCGGTCGACGGCGACACCGCCCTGGCCGAGGCGGCGCTTTCGGCCCGCTGCTTTTTCCGCCTGGCGGAATTGGGCGTGCCCTTCCCCCACAACTCCTACGGCGAATACGTCGGCTACAAGACCGATCACGATCCGCTGCGGCGGGGGACCTCGGCCGGCCCCCTCACTTCCCGCTATATGCAGGAACGCCTGCTGGAGGAAGTCCGGGGAAGGGGCATAGCGATTTTTGATCGTATGCAGGCCGTGGAACTCCTGGTCGGGGACGTTTCCGGCGACGGCCGCGCCCTGGGCGTCCTCGCCCTCGATCTGGATCGCCTTGGCGATCGGGACCGGCGCTACGCCGTCTTCGCCGCCGCGAACGTCATCCTGGCCACCGGCGGCGAAGCCGGAATGTACGAGACTTCGGTCTACCCTCCCGCCCAGACAGGGAGCACGGGGCTCGCCTTCCGGGCCGGGGCCAGGGGGAAAAACCTGACCGAATCCCAATTCGGCGTCGCTTCGGTCAAATTCCGCTGGAACCTGTCCGGTACCTATCAACAGTCCCTGCCGCGCTACGTCTCCCGCGCTCCGGACGGCGGCGACGAGAGGGAATTTCTAGACCGGCATTTTTCGGACGCCGCCGGGATGCTCACCGCCATCTTCCTCAAGGGCTACCAATGGCCCTTCGATCCGAGAAGGACGGAAAGTCCGGGTTCTTCCCTCATCGACATCCTGGTGTACAACGAGATTGTTTGCCGGGGGCGCCGGGTATTTCTTGATTATTCCCGAAACCCGTCGCGCCTGGAGTCCGGCGGGAAGGCGGATTTTTCGCGGCTTGAACCCGAGGCGGCCGAATACCTCGCCAATTCCGGCGCCCTCCTGGCGCGGCCGATCGATCGCCTTGAGCACATGAATCCGGCCGCCATCGATCTGTTTTCGCGGCATGGCATCGATCTCCGGCGGGAGGAATTGGAAATCGCGGTATCGGCCCAGCACAACAACGGCGGTCTCGCCGGCGACGGCTGGTGGCGCAGCAACATCGCCAATCTTTATCCCGTCGGCGAGGTGAACGGATCCCACGGGGTGTACCGGCCGGGCGGCAGCGCCTTGAACGCCGGGCAGGTCGGCGGCGTCCGGGCCGGCCAATACATCCTCCGCCATTCCCGGGACGAATCGCCTCCCACCCGCGAAAGCCTGCTTGCCCTGGCGGGAAAACGCTTGTCCGCGGCCATGGCCTTCGGCGAGGAGGCGCTGGAGCGGGACGGCCGGCCCCTCGATCTTGCGGCGGAACGGAAGGCCATAGGCGGGCGGATGTCCCGCCACGCCGCCCATATCCGCTCGGCCGAAGGCGTCCGGGAAGCCCTGGCCGAGGCGAAGGCGCAGCTGGATCGCATCGAGGGCGGAGTGAAAATATCCGATCCGAATCAACTCCGGGCGCTCCACCAGTTGCGGGATCTCGCGGTCTGCCATTATGTCTACCTTTTCGCCGTCGGCGACTACATCGCCCGGGGCGGCGGCAGCCGCGGTTCCTATCTCGTGCGCGATCCGGCGGGGAGGAGGCCGGCGCCGGACCTTCCCGACATGTTCATCCATCGCCTGGACGACGGCCGGCTGGCCGGAATGATCCAGGAAGTCGCCTATGCGGACGGGCGGTGCGAGGCGTCCTGGCGGCGGGTGCGGCCGCTGCCGCCCGACGACGCCTGGTTCGAGACGATCTGGCGCGAACATGCGGCCGGCAGGGTTTTCGGCTGATGGCCACCATCAAGGACGTGGCGAAACTCGCCGGAGTTTCCACCAGCACCGTCTCGCGGGCGCTGTCGCGAAAGGTGCGGGTCGAGGATGCGACCCGGGAAAAGGTCCTCGAGGCGGTGGCCAGGCTCGACTATCATCCGAACTCCCTGGCCAGGGGGCTCAGGGACGGTTTTACCCGTACCCTGGCCATGGTGATCCCCGAAATCACCAATCCCTTCTTTCCGAAGCTGGTGCAGTGCGTCGAGAAGCGCGCGGACGAACGGGGTTATTCGCTGATCCTCTGCGACAGCGGCGGCAACCCCGCCCGGGAGAAGCGGCACATCGAGGAGTTGCGAAGCGACCGGGTGGACGGCGTCCTCTTCATCGGCATCAACGATTGCGACTGCGCCGAACGGATCGCATTGCTCCGGGACGGCGGCATTCCGGCCGTGCTGGTGAACCGCAGTTTCGATCTGGGGGTGGACTGCGTCACCAACGACAACCGGCGGGGCGCCCGGGAGATTGTCGCCCGCCTGATCCGGATGGGGCACCGCCGGATAGCCTGCCTGGTCATGGCCCCCGAGTCGCAGCATTACCGGCAGCGGCTGGAAGGCTGCCTACAGGCCTTTGCCGAGAACGGAATTGACGGGTACCAGCAATACCTCGTCCCGGACGTCCGGGGAATAGACGACGCCTACCGGGCGACGCGGCGGCTCCTGGAGCGGCGGGAGCGGCCGACGGCCTTTTTCGCCTTCGTCGACATCATCGCCTTCGGGGTGTACAGCGGGATTTACGGCAACGGCCTGTCCATTCCGGACGACGTGTCGGTGGCCGGGTTCGACGACATCGCCACCTCCCAGCACATGTCCCCGCCGCTCACCACCTACAAACATCCCGTCGAGCGCATCGCCGAAACGGCGGTGGAACGGTTGATGCGGCGCATCCAGCGCCGGGCGGGCGCCGAGCCGGCGAGAATCGAAATCAGGGGACGGTTGATTGTCCGTCCGTCCATCAGGAGGGTACGGGAATGCGCAGGGTGAACGTCCGCGACATCGAGGGGATGGAATTTCCGGCCGGCCGGCGTACCCGGGTGATCCTGGGCGACAACGGCGCCTTGCCGGGCGAGTTGTTCTGCCAGGGATATGTGGAGATCCATCCCGGCGGCTGCATTCCCGCCCATCGCCACGAAACGGTGGAAAGCTATTTCATCCTGGAGGGCGCGGGCGAAATGACGGTGGACGGGGAGACCGCCGGGCTGGCGGCGGGCGATTGCGTGTTTGTCGAGCGAAACCGCGAACATGCCCTCCGGAACACCGGCTCCTCCGAACTCCGCATGATGTTCGTCTACGCGCCGAAGCAAATCGTCGAGCACTGGGATCAGGAATTGTCGGG
>JAISYD010000347.1 GCA_031270145.1 Planctomycetota bacterium | reverse complement strand
TAATGTCTCCTTCAACCTCGAATATTTTCTTCTTTTTATCTTTCCATTTATGGTGAAGATCGCCTGCGTCGTTTCGGGACTGGCTTGGCGCAGCCAGATCTTGAAGTCGCCGCCGTTCTCGGCGACGTAGACGGTGACGGATTTCACGCCGGCGCCTTCGTCCTGGCTCATCCAGGAGAGGTCGAAGACCGAGACACCGCAGTTTCGTCTTCCTGCCGCGTTTTCCTGAAACGCCAGCGGCGTCCAGGAAGCGCCTTCATGCAAAATCGAGAGGTGAATGGCATGGCTGAAATTTCAAATGAGTACGACCCCTTTATTTGCTGTGGCCGCGGAGCTGATCGCCGCGGCGGTTGTCGGCTTTACGTATTCCACCGGAAAAACCTCCGTTCGGAACGGAAAAGAAGATTCATGAAAATCGGATATCCCGTTTCGGCCGTGCTCCTTACTTCATTATCAGCCTGGGAAGAAAGGTGGTCAGAGACGGAATGTAGGTGATCAGCGCCAGGACGCCGAGCGAGAGGAAGAAAGGCGGCCAGATTCCCTTGCAGAGTTTGTCCAGGCTCATCCCCGAGATGCCGCAGATGGAGAACAGGACGGCGCCCACGGGCGGAGTGATCAATCCAAGAACCAGGTTGAAGCAGACCACGACTCCCAGGTGTATGGGGTCAATCCCCAATTGCGCGGCAATCGGGGCAATGACCGGCGTCACGATCGTGATGGCGGGAGCCGTTTCGAGGGGGATTCCCACGAGAATCAGCAATAGATTGATCAGCAGCAGGACGACATAGGGCGAGGTGCTGATCTGGCCAATGGCGTTGATGATGATCTGAGGAATCTCCTCCGACGCGATGACCCATGAAAACGGCTCGGAGAGTCCGAGCAGCATCATGACCATGGCCGATTCCAGGCCGGCGGTCAGCAGAATGTCGGGAATGCGCCGCCATTTGAGTTTGCGATAGAAGAAGGCTCCGACGATCGCCGCGTAAACCACGACCACTCCGGCCGCCTCCGTCGGCGTAAAGACCCCGCCCAGAATGCCGCCCATGATGATCACGGGCATCAGCAAGGCAGGAAGCGCTTTCCACGCCCCCGCGAAAATTTCACCGAGCGACGCTCGTGGTTCCCGCGGGTAGCCGCGCTTTTTGGACACCACATATACGTACACCATCAGAAACGTGCCCAGCAACAGGCCCGGAACCACTCCGGCCAGAAACAGGGCGCCGATCGAAACGTTGGCGATCACGCCGTACATGATGAACGGAATGCTCGGCGGAAGAATCGGCCCCATGCAGGAAGCCGTCGCCGTCAAGGCCGCTCCCAGCTCTTCGTCATAGCCGCTCTCTTTCATGGCCGGAATCATGACCATGCCGATCGCTACGGCGGTCGCCACGGCCGAACCGGAAATCGCCGAAAAGATCGCGCTGGCCAGCACGGTGGCAAGCCCCAGACCGCCGCTGATATGCCCCATGACGAGCCGCGCGAAACGTACGAGATCGCGGGTCAGGCCGCCCTCGTTCATCAAGTTGCCGGCAAGCATGAACAGGGGGATGGCCAGCAGGGGAAACGACGACATGCCGCCGAAGGTTGTTTGAATCAGCATGGCGAGCGACAAGTCTTCCTGCAGGAACACGTAAACCATCGCCGAAGCCCCCAGGCCCATGGCGATGGGCATGCCCAGCGCGAGCAGGACGACGAAACTGACAGCGAAGAGGATCAATGTCATTTTTCATTTCCCGTGGGTTTGGCGGACAGGAAATCCACCAGTTGTTCCATCGTGACGAAGAACATGATCAGGAACCCGATCGGCAGCGCCGCATAGGGAATGCTCATCGGAATCCCGAGGGTGGAAGACACTTGGCTCCTGTTCATCGCCACCTGATCGAATCCGTAGTAGGTCACGAATGCCAAAAATGCCAGCATCGCCACATGGCTGACAGCCTGGACGAATCTTGCCGCGCCGGGCGGCAGGCTGTCCGTCAGGGAAGTGATCCCGACCTGGTATCCGCGCCTGAGACCCACCGCCCCGCCAAGCATGGAAGCCCAGACCAGGCTGTACTGAAGAAACTCGCTGCCCCACATGGACATGTTGCCGAGAACATAGCGTCCGAAGACTTCGTAGGGCACCACCATCGCCATGGCGGCCATCGACAGGATGACCGTCCAACTTGCCACTTTCAGCGTGATGGCGTTGAACCGGCGCAAAAGCCACATGTTTGATCCTCCCGATTCCCGTGGTTCATCGAAGTTGGCGCGGACGCATCCCCCTGCTGGAGAATGCGTCCCCTTCACGAAGACCGTTATCTGGTCTGGAGGATGGCGTCGATCTTATCCTTGCCGAACTGTCGGGCGAACTCGTCGAACGCCGGCTGCATTGCCTTTTGCCAGGCTTCCTTGTTTACGTCGCGCACGACGACGGTTCCCTTGTCTTCGAAGTACTTCAGTTTCTTCTCTTCGTCGTCACGGTTGAGCTTGCGCTCGAAGATCCCTGCCTCGACCGCGGCCTGTGCGATGATCTCCTGGTCCTCCTTGGGGATGCGGTTCCATTTCTTCTGGCTGAACAGCACCAGCGCCGGCGAATAGACATGCCCGGTCAGCGCCAGGTATTTCTGTATCTCGTACAGTTTGGAGGTATAAAAGACCGCGATCGGGTTTTCCTGACCGTCGATGACCCCCACCTGCAACGCGGAATACACCTCGCTCCACGCCATCGGCGTGGGATTCAGGCCGGCCGTCTTGAAAGCCAGCATGTGCGCCTTGTTTTCCATGGTCCGGAGCTTCAGCCCCTTCGCTTCGTCGGGTGTCCTGGCCGCGACCTTATTGTTCGACAGATGGCGGAACCCATTCTCCCAGAACGCCAAACCGTTGAATCCGGCCTTGTCCACGTCGGCCAGCAACTGTTTGCCGATCGGTCCGTCGAGGACTTTGTCAACGTGATCGTTGTCCCTGAACAGGAAAGGAATGTCTACGATCAGCATGGACGGGCTGAAGTTGCCGACCGGCCCGGTCGATCCGACGTAAATGTCGATCGTTCCCTGTTGCAAGCCTTCCAGCATCTCGCGTTCCCCTTTGGCCAAGGTGCTGTCGGTAAATACCTTGAACTGGATACGGCCCTTGGTCCGTTCCTTGACGAGATCGCCAAACTTGTTGGCGCCCAGCGCATACGGATGGGCCGGCGTCTGCGTCATGGTGATTTTGTACGTCCCGGTGAACTCGTTCCTGGCGGAATCGGCCGCCAGGGCCAGCATGGAGAACGACAACAACATACCCGTTACGATCAAGCGCTTCATGTTCATCCCCTCTCGAAATATTGAAAAAACACTCCTGCCGCAAAAAAGCCGGAACCCCGTCATTCCTCCCTCGGCCCGTTCTTTCCGGCGATCGGTCGTCACCGGGTTCCGGTTCCCACTACCGCTAAATTTTTGGAGATTCCGGATGCAGCATGG
>JAISYD010000310.1 GCA_031270145.1 Planctomycetota bacterium | reverse complement strand
CCGCCCTGGCGAGGGCGGAGAAGAGCGGCCGGCCCGCCGTCATCGATATCGTCTGCGCCCCCGGGGCGGACTGCTCCATGGGGACGGCCCTCAATAACGTCAAGGAGTTCGTGTATTGAGGGGGAAGTGAAGAAAACGGGGCGAGAGGGAACGGCTTTTCAGAAGGGTTCGCCGGCGAATTATTCATAATAGTGGCGTTTTTCCGACATGAAGATTACCATACAAATCGGTGAAAAGGGCGAATCCGGCCAGGAGTTGACCGGTGGAAAATAAAGCCCTCAACTGGAATTCGTCAAAAAATTATTTGTTTGAAAAAAGTGGACTCTTGAAGGAAATCAATCGAACCTCCGATTGATTTCCTTCAAAATTTTAGGGCGTTCGTTTCAGAGTCGTTTTTTTGCCATGTCGCCGACTTGGGTCGAGTTGACGAAAAAACAGCCAATTGAAACGAAAGCGGTTGGATCTTTAAAGGAAATCGGGCGATGGTTGACCCGATTTCCTTTAAAAGTCGACAAAAAAGGGATGCAAAAAAAAACTCGCCCATGTCATTTTTCGCAAATATCTATTTGACAAGGGCGAGTTTTTGATTATATTGAGATAATTCCTAAACATAATATTTTCCTTCCTAAGGGGGAAAGTGGCGCAGTACTGGTGTTTTTCCCAAGGCTGGCGGCATTCGGCCTTGAGGCAAAACGCGAATGTTGGATCGCTTGAAATGTTTCGCGGATAAAGGGCTAATGTTTTTTTGGGGATAATAGCAAACGTTTTCGGAAAACGTTTTCAAATGGTCACGGCTCCAGCCATCCCCGGCGAAAGAAGGAGAGGATAATCATGCGGGCATTCATCCACGAATACCTGAAGTTCGGCATCGTGCATTTCAAGGCCTTTCCCCAATGCGCCAACGGCACCGGTCCGATAAGCGAAACCCTGACCAAAATCTGCGAGGACGCCTTCTTCGCCGCCGTGGAGGTCGGGGCGATCAAGGACGTGCTGCAGCGCACGGAAGCCGCCCGGATCCTGGCGATAGCGAAAATCGAGGTCGCCTACGGCTGCCAGCCCACCCTTTTCCCCGCCAAACTGAGCCTCAATCACCTCGACCAGGGCGAAAGGCGAAAGGCCGTCAACGCCGTTTTCAATTGCCTGAGGGAGGCGCACGATCTCGGCGCCCGCTCCGTCCGCATCCCCGCCGGCAAGGATCCCGGCCCGGAAAAACGCGGCGAGGCCAAGAAGCTGCTGATCGACTCCCTGCATAAAATCCTGGAGCGGGCCAAACAGATGGGCGATCCCCTGGTTACCCTGAAAATCTTCGACCGCGACATCGACAAGGAATCGCTCATCGGTCCCTGCGACGACGCCCTGGAAATAGCCAAGGAACTCTCCCCCTCCCACCCCAACTTCGGCCTGCTGACCGATCTCTCCCATTATCCGCTCCTCCGCGAAAAACCCGAGGACATTATTCCCAGGCTCAAACCCTATCTGAAGGCGTTCCACATCGGCAACTGCGTCATGCGCGATCATTTGCACCCGATCTACGGCGATCTACAGCCTCGCTTCGGGGTGGAGGGCGGCGAAATCGACACCCCGGCGGTCGCCGACTTCTTCCGCGTCCTTAAGAGGGAAGGCCTCATCGGCCCGGAAAAGCGCCCCGTACTCAGCGCCGAGGTCCGCCCGCTCCTGCCCGGCGAAACCTCCGGATTGATAATCGCCAACTGCAAGCGCACCGTACAGGAAGCTTGGGCGCTGGCATGAACGCTTCGCCGTTTCCCATGTACGGAAAAGCCGCTTTGGCCCGGACGCCATCGCCGGGATGCGGGTAAAATTCGCCGCCCGATCCTTCGCAACCCAGAGGTGTTTTGGTACTCCACCGCGGCAAGGAAAACCAGCATGAGATTCCAGGCGATTCACACCAACATCACCGTCGCCGATCTGGAGAAAAGCGTCGCCTTCTACAAGAAGGCCTTGGGATTCAAGGTAGCTAGGCGCGTGAACGGCGCCGACGGGACGTTCCGCCTCGCCTTCCTCGAAATCGAGGAGACCGGGCACCGTCTCGAACTCACCTGGTACAAGGATCGCGATCCCTACCGGCCCGGTGACAACGAGGAGCGGCTCGGCTTCATTCCCCATGTCGGCTTCGCGCCGGACAATTTCGATGCCGCCCTCGCCTATCACAAGGGAATGGGCATTGTCTGCCTGGAAAGCCCGAAGCGTGGCGTCTATTTCATCAAGGATCCGGATGGATACTGGATGGAGGTCGTGCCCCGGCATCGAGCTTTCGGAACACCTGTGCCGGAAGCGGACACGAAATGATGCAGCTTTCTTTCCTTGACCATCGGGGAGGGAAAATATCTCCGGATTCCTCAAGCGCATTCACCGGGGATTGTTTATACGAGGAGGAAAAACATGGACTTTTCGGGCAAGACGGTTGTGGTAACCGGCGCCGGCGCCGGCATCGGACTTGCCACGGCGTTGCAGTTCGCCAAGGCTGGCGCCAATGTCGTCCTGAACGACGTACGCAAAGGCGACGCCCTGGAAGCGGTCACGGCGGCCGGGAACGGCAAGGCTCTATTCATCCTGGGTGACGTGTCCGTGATCGCCGACGCCAAGCGGATCGTCGGGGAAACGGTCAAGGACTTCGGCCGGCTGGACGTGCTGATCAACAACGCCGGGGTCGTCTTCTCCGGACGGGTCGACGACATGGCGGAAGAAGATTTCGACCGTACAATGGCGGTGAACGTCAAGGGGATCTTCGTTATGTCGCAACAGGCGGTCAAGCAAATGCTGATGCAGGGCGGCGGCGTCATTGTTAACAGCGGTTCCTCGTCCGCCCTCAAGGGCGTTCCAGACCGCGCCGCCTATTCGGCTTCGAAGGGAGCGGTGGTGTCGCTCACCCGAGCGATGGCGGCCGATTACGCCCGAAACAACATTCGCGTCAACTGCATTTGCCCCGGCGCCACCCTCACTCCCGCCCTGGATCGCAGGTTTCAGGACTGCCCCGATCCCGATGCGGCGAGAAGGGAATTCGTGAATCTGCTGCCCATCGGCCGGGCGGGCACGCCCGAGGAGATAGCCAGCGCCATCATGTTCCTCGCCTGGGACGGCAACACCTTCATGACCGGCGCGGTGGTTTCGGTTGACGGGGGCCTGACGGCCTGAGGCCGTGTTTATACCGCCGCCAGCTTGAAATCGCGGTTTTCGATCGGAAAAGTACCGCTTTCCCAATTCCAGCCCGTGACGAGCATAAAAACTTTTTGAGGATGACAGGCATGGAAAAATCCGCGAAAAAAATCGGCATGATCACCCTGGACGTCGTCGATCGCTCGCTGATCGGTAGTTCGGCGAAAACAATGTGGCCGGAATTTCCTTATCCGATTCTATTCCAGAAGGCGGAGGGTGTGACCTTTGAACGACTGGGCAAGCATGATTTGAGTCTCCGCGATCCGATGTTGGAGGCGGGCAGGAAACTGGTCGAGGCCGGTGTTTCCGCACTGACCGGCGGCTGCGGCTTTATGGGGCTTTTCCAGAAAGATTTCGCCGACACGTTCGAGGTCCCGCCTCTGCTGACGTCGCTGTGCCAAATTCCCATGGCCGCCCTGATGCTCGGCAAAAAAGGCAAAATCGGGATCCTAGCGGCAAATTCGGAATCCATTGATGAAGCGATGCTTCGGCGCGTCGGCATCGATCCCACCATTCCCGTCCATATCAAGGGTCTGCAAGATAAGCCCCACTTTTTTGAAGTCATCTACAAACTGGGCAGAATTGTCGACACCAACGTCATGAAGCGAGAATTCATCGAATGCGCCCAAGAGATGATCCGGGAGGATCCCGCCGTCAGGATCGTCGTCTGCGAATGTACCATGCTTCCCGTGTATCGAACGGCCATCCAGAAAGCGGTTGGTCTTCCCGTGTTCGACTGGGAGACTATGCTGGATTCCCTATACACGAGTCTGTGAGGACCGGATTGACGGTTTTGTGACTGTGCTGGCGGTTCGAGAGGTTCGGACGGTGAAAATGAACCTGCGGGATTTGTCGCGGAAACAGGTGGCGGTTTCCTTTCGGGGTGGTTGTAGGATTCTATGCAAGGAAAGCGGACAACAAGGGAGGAATGCGATGAAGAGATTCGGATTGAAGGTGGCTGCGCTAATAACAACCGTTCTTTTGACCTGCCAGTTCATTGGAGCCGGGGAATATACCCGTACCGTACCACTGAAACTGTCCCTGGCCAAATTGGGGAACGACGGTCCGTACGACAACCAGCGTCCGGCCGCCCACTACCTCATGGATCTGATGAAGGAATATTCCAACGGAATGATCACCTTCGATTTCTATCCCGGCGGCCAGTTGGGCAACGAGTCGGACATGCTCGACCAGGTCATCAGCGGCGATCTCGACATGGCGACGCTGTCCGACGGTAATTTCATGGCTATCACACCGGTGGTGGGCATGACGCTTCTGCCGTTCCTATTTGAAAGCTCCAAGGAGTTCTATGATGTCGCCAGTCTTGAAAAAGGCACCGCCTTCCAGAAGGCCATGGTGGAATCGGCCGATAAGAAAGGCTTGTTCAAATACATCGCGCCCATGAACGGCCTGTTCCGCGGCTTCTCGAACCGCAAGCACCCGGTTACCAAACTATCGGACCTCGCCGATCTCAACATACGAATTCAACCGGGGACCATTTACACCGATACCTACAAGGCGCTGGGCGGTTCCACCGCCACCATCGCCTTCGCCGAACTGTACACTTCGCTCCAACAGGGCTCGGTGGATGCGGAAGACAATTCCCACCCCTTCCACTATGCTTATAAATTCTATGAATTGGAAGGATTCACCACCGAACTGCGCATGTTCTTCCAGACCATCAACCTCATCGTCTCCAACGATTGCTGGGAGGACAAGTTCACCGGGGAGGATCGCGCCATTTTCATGAGAGCCGCCACCGAAGCGCAGAAGCGCGGTTTCCAGGACCAATACAAAATGGACAAGGAGGTGCTCGAGTTGATTGGAAAAACCAATACCAAGCTCACCCTCTACGAGACTTTGACAAAGAAAAATCTCGAAGAATTCCGCAAGGCGGTCACGCCGGTTTGGGAAAAGCATTCCAAGATCGATCCCAATGTTTGGAATCTTCTCCAAGCCGAATTGAAAGCCTATCGCAAATAGCCGCATCCGATTTGGAGACGCGATTCATGAAAGCAATGATGTTGTATCGCTACGGGGAGAGACTCGCCCTGGACGAGGTCCCGGTCCCGTCACCCCACCCCGGGGAGTTGCTGGTGCAAGTCAAGGCGACCGGCTTATGCGGAACCGATCTCAAAATCATCCAGGGCAAGCTTTCCATCGGTCCGCCGCCCCATGTCCTCGGCCACGAGATCGCCGGCGTCGTGGCCGGGCGCGGGGAGGGGGTGGACGCCGGCTGGCTGGGCAAGCGTGTCGCCCTGCACCTTTACTGCGCCTGCGGCAAGTGCCGCGCCTGCCGGAGAGGCGAGTACAACATGTGCGACGATCTGCCCGGGCGGCTGGGCTTCGAATTACCCGGCGGACTGGCGGAGTACGTGA
The DNA here is from genome assembly GCA_031270145.1 of Planctomycetota bacterium. GTDB lineage: Bacteria > Planctomycetota > SZUA-567 > SZUA-567 > SZUA-567 > JAJBSZ01. The sequence continues at coordinate 8,293 of JAISYD010000310.1, read as the reverse complement.
CCTCCCCCAGCCGCTGCGCGGTGGAGCTACCCCCGGGCATGTCCTTCGAGGAGGCCTGCGTCGCCCCCTGCGCGATGCTGACCATCCATCACGCCATCCGGCGGGCGCGGGTCGAACCCGGGGACATGGTGGCGCTGATCGGCGTCGGCGGCCTCGGCATCCACGGGGTGCAGCTTCTGGCCGGCATGGGGAACGAAGTGACGGCTGTGGACGTGGTGGACGCGAAGCTCGAGTTCGCCAGGAAGATGGGCGCGTCCCAAGCCCTGACCTTCGATGCCTTCCAGAGGGGCGGCGAGCGATACGACGTCCTCATCGACATGATCGGCAAGGCCGATGCCGCGAAGGAAAGCTTCGACCGAAAACTCGCCCGCGGTGGAAAGTACGTGCTGATCTCCTTCCTCCCCGGCGCCGAGATGTCCTTCGACGTCCAGCGCATGGCGATGGACGAGTGCCAGATCATCGGCATCCGTAACGGTTCGATCCAGGAGTTGCGCGACACCCTGGCCGCGCAGGCGGAAGGCCGGATGAAGCCGGTCATCGATTCGGCGCTTCCCCTCGCCGAAGCCAACGCGGCCCTGGATCTCATCCGGGCCGGAAAACTGATGGGACGCGTCGTCGTCTCCCATGAATCCTGACCCGATTTTGAAAGCGCTTCGGAACCCGACCGGGCGGACGCGGCTCCCGGAATCCCGGAGCGATTTGGAGAACATGATGGGAAAGTCCTACACCGCCCAATTAACGGAACTGTTGTGCGATCTGCGATACTCCGACATCCCCGCCGACGTCGTCGAACAGGTCAAGAAGCTGACTCTCCACGTCGTCGGCGTATCCATCGCCTCCGCCCCCACCGAGCAGTGCCGGAACAGCATCGAACTGGTGCAAAGCCGGGGCGGCGTCGAGGAGGCCACGGTATGGTGCTCCAAGGGGAGGAAGGCGCCGATTGAAAACGCCGCCTTCGCCAACGGCACCATGACCGACATCCTGGACTGGGAGGACTGCTCCTGGATCGGCCATCCCACCCCGAGCGCCATCCCGGTCTGCCTCGGGTTCGCCGAGCGGGACCAGAAGCCGGGCAGGGACTACATCCTCAACATGGTCGCCTGCCTTGAAGGCTACACCCGCGCCGGCATGGCGATGCAGCCCACCGCCGCGTATGTCAAGGACGGCTTCCGGTTCCCGCTCCTGAGCGTGTCCGTCCTCTGCTCGGCCATCGCCGCCGCCAAATGCCTGGGCCTGGATAAGGACAAGAAAAAATTCGAACAGGTGTTTGGCGCCCTCAGCTACCACATGCAGGTTCCGACCAACAAGCACGCGCACCTGGAGAATATGTCGGACATTTGGCACTACGGCCAGGGCATCGCCTGCCGGAACGGCGTCGAGGCCGCCATGATGACCGCCCAGGGCTTCGACAACTGCTACGCCGCCCTCGACGACTGGGACGGCCTGTGGAAAATGATTTCCGACCGCCACCGTCCCGAATGGTACACCAAGGACTGGAAAAAGGCCTGGTACACCAACGAAATCGTCATGAAACACTGGCCGATCAACATCTGGGTCGAAGCGCCGGTCGACGGCATGGCCGCACTCTACAATAAACATCGCTTCGCCATGAAGAACGTCAAGGCGGTCCGGATCAGTCCGCCCGCCAACATTCTGGTCGCCAACTACGCCAAGAGCGCCCGGGGCATGCTCGACGCCATGTTCAACATCGCCTACTGCTGCACCGTCTACCTAATGAAGCCGGACAATCCCGGGTATGACTGGTTCACTCCGGAAATGCGGAACAGCGGGGAATTGATCGAGTTCACCAAGAAGTTCACCTATCCGGGCGAGCCGGCCATCACCTACGACCACTTCGTCAAGTTCATGGGCACCGGCGAGTTCCCCGAGGTAACGGTCGAGGTCGAGCTCGATGACGGCGCCGTGTACAAGGAGACTCTCCGCTATCCCAAGGGTCACCCCCGGAACAATTTCACCCTCGACGAATGCGGCGACCACTTCCGCCGCTGCTGCGAGCCCTTCCTAGACGCGAAGAAAATCGAAAAGTTCGTCGACGCCATCCGCAATCTCGAAAAGGTCGACAACATGCGGCCGATCGCCGAATTGCTCTCGTTCGGGAAATAGCGCGGTTCCCGTCCGATTCGGCCAGAAGCGAGGCAAACACATGAGCAATCCGAAACGAACCGGCCCCATCGCCGTCCTGGAGTCGCTGGCGGCAATGGCGGAGAACGTCGAGAAGCATTTCATCACCGCCATGACCCTGGTATTCGGCTTGATCCTGCTCTACAACCTGGTCCTGCGGGCGTTAAACATCCAAGGACTAACCTGGATCGAGGAATTCTCCCGCTACATGCTGGTCGTTACCACCCTGTTGGGATGCAGCATCGCGGTCAAGCACAAGGGTCACATGGTCATGGACACCGCCATCGCCTTCCTGCCCGTCCGCTCCGGACACATCATCCAGGGCCTGGGTTATCTGCTCTGTGGCGCGATGTATGTGTATCTCGGCGTTTACGCCTGGCGTTGGACCGGCCGGCTCATCCGCATGAACAAAAGCGTGGAGAGTATCGATTTCCCGCTCTGGCCGATTTGGGTGCTCGCCACCTACGCCATTCTCACCATGGGCCTTCGCTACCTGGCGCAGACCGTCAAATCCTTCGGCAACGCCGCGCGGGGCGAGGCCATCGTCTCCGAACAGGACGCGGAAATCGCCCGTGCCCTCGCCGAGGAGAAGGAGCGCAAGAAGGCGCGGCGGGGCGGCATGGCGGGAAAGGCGGGTGACTGATGGCGTCGCTTGTCCTCACCTCCTTTTTCGTCATGCTGGTCATGGCCGTACCCATCGCCCACGTCGTCCTCGGCGCCGCCGCCCTCGGCGTGATCATTGGGGGCAAGAACGGCACCATCGTCGCCCAGCAGCTTTTCCTCGGCTGCAACAGCTTCCTGCTTTTGGCCGTGCCCTTCTTCATCATCTCGGGCGACCTGGCCGCCAAGGGCAAGACCTCCGAGAAAATTGTTAACGTGGTCAACTGTTTTCTCGGCCGCCTGCCCGGCGGGCTGGGGGTGGCGACGGTGTTCGCCAGCGCCCTGTTCGGGGCCATCACCGGATCCTCCATCGCCTGCGTGGTCGCCATCGGGGCCCTGATGATGCCCAAACTGCTGGAACGGAACTATCCAAAGGTTCTGGTGCTGGGCATCATCACCGTGGCCGGGACCCTGGGCGTCATGATCCCGCCCTCCATTCCCATGCTGCAACAGGCGGTGGCGATGAACCTCTCGGCGGGCGAGATGTTCACCGCCGGCTTCATCCCCGGCATCGTCACCGCCGCCATGATGAGCGTCTACGTGGTCTACTATGCGTCCAAGCACGACATCCCTAGGGAGGAAGAGGCGATGTCGTGGCCGGAAAGACTGCACACGCTGTTCGGCAGCTTCTGGGCGCTGATGTTTCCGGTCATCGTGCTGGGCGGAATCTACTCCGGCCTGGCGACGCCGACCGAGGCGTCGGTGATCTCGGTCTTCTACGTGCTGGCCGTCGAGTTGTTCGTGTACCGATCCTTCCGCTTTCGGGACATGTACAACGTCATGCGCCAGTCCACGGTTAGCGCCGCCACCCTGACCATCACCGTGGCCACGGCGCAGGTGTTCGTGTGGTACATGACCACCGCCAAGCTGCCGGATCTCATCTATGGCGGAATTACGACATATATCTCCTCCACCTGGCTGTTGTGGGTGCTCCTTTGTGTCATGTTCCTCATTGTCGGCTGCTTCACCAACGTGACCACCGTGGTGGTCATTCTGGGCCCCCTGCTGGTCAGCGTCCTCAACCATTACCAAATAGACCTGATTCATTTTGGCATAATCGCCATCATGTTGGCGCAAATCGGTTTCGTCACCCCGCCCTTCGGCTTGTGCCTGTTCACCACCATGAAAATCGGGCCCGCCACCATGCCCGAGGTGGTTAAGGGATCCTGGCCATTCCTGGGGATAATGATCCTCGCCACCGTGCTTTTCATCCTTTTTCCGCAACTTAGCCTCTGGCTGCCGAATCTCGTTTTCCGGAGTCACTGAAGCCCCATGTATGACGTATTGATTGTGGGATGCGGCATCGTGGGGGCGGCGGCGGCTTATGAACTTTCCCGTTACCGTCTGGAGGTTGGCGTCCTGGAGGCGAACAACGACGTCGCCGGCGGCGCGACCAAGGCCAACAACGCCATCCTCCATGCCGGCTACGACTCGACTCCCGGCACCAGGGAGGCCGCGCTGACCCGCGAGGGATTCCGCCTGTCCCGGGAGCAATGCGCGGCGCTTGACGTCGAGCGCCGCGAGCTTCCCGCCCTGGTCGTGGCCTTCGACGAACCGCAGATGCGCAAGGTGGAACAACTCGTCCGCCAGGGCCGGCTAAACGATGTACCCGGCATTCGCCAATTGCCGGCGGAGGAAATTCTGCGGCGAGAGCCAAACATCAGCCCCCGGGTGGTCGGCGGCCTGATCGCCCCCGAGGCGGCAATCGTCAATCCCTGGGAATACTGTATAGCCTTGGCGGAAACAGCGGTGCGGAATGGGGTCCATGCGCATCTCTCCACCGAGGTGTTGGCGATCGAAAAACGGAGAGATGCCTTCCGCGTCTCCACCTCCCGGGGCGATTTCGAGGCGCGTTATATCGTCAACGCGGCCGGGAACTATTCCGACCGCGTCCACGCCATGATCGGCGGGACTGGTTTCCGCCAAGTTTACAACGCCGGCCAGTACTTCGTGTTCGACAAGAGTCAATGTGGCTTGGTCAATTCCCTAATCTTCTCCTGCTCGGTCAAGCCCGGATTCAAGGGAACGACCGTTTTCCCCTCCGTCCACGGCAATCTCCTGGCCGGCCCCGATTTCTATCGGGTCGCCGGCCCCGAAGAACTGGGTACGGCCGCCGGACGCATGGAGGAATTGAAAAGGGCCGTTCTCGACATGGTGCCGGCCGTCGATTTCCGCGAAATCATCCATGAATTCTGCGGCATCCGCCCTAGTACCGACAAGGACGATTTCATCGTCGAGGAATCGCCGTGTTGCCCGAAATTCGTCAATTTGGCCGGCATGAAGTCTCCGGGTCTCACCGCCGCGCCGGCCATCGCCAAAAAAGGCGTGGAGATCCTGGCCGGCTGCGGCTTGAAGCTGACGGCGAAGAATCGTTTCGTCGACACCAGGCGGAAGGTCAAGTTCCGCGAACTGGACAACGCCGGCAGGCGGGGATTGGTCCGGGAAAACCCTCTCCACGGCCGCGTCATCTGCCGATGCGAGACCATTACCGAAGGCGAAATCGTCGAGTCTGTCCACCGCCCCATCGTTCCCCGCAGCATCGACGCCGTCAAGCGCCGCTGCAACACGGGAATGGGCCGTTGCCAAGGCGGCTTCTGCGGACCACGCGTCCATGCGATCCTGGCGCGCGAACTGGGGGTCTCGCCCCTCGACATTCCGCTGGACCGGGAGGGATCCCTCGTCTTGACCGGCCGTACCAAGGAAGCCGGAGCATGAAACACGACGTCGTCGTCATAGGCGGCGGACCGACCGGCCTGGCCGCCGCCTGCGCCGCCGGCCGGGAGGGAGCCGGGGTATTGATAATTGAGCGCGACATCGAACTCGGAGGCATACTCAACCAATGCATTCACAACGGCTTCGGCTTGCATTACTTTAAGGAGGAATTGACCGGTCCCGAATACGCCGAACGTTTCATTCGCCGCGTCGAGGACGCTCGCATCAAGGTCAAACTCGACACCATGGTGCTCGAGATCACTCGGGACAGGCGGATAAAATGCGTGAACGGCCGCGACGGCTACCAGGAAATCGAAGCCGGAGCCATCGTTCTTTGCATGGGTTGCCGGGAGCGGACCCGGGGCGCCATCGCTCTGCCCGGCACCCGGCCGGCCGGCGTCCTCACCGCCGGTACCGCCCAGCGTTACGTGAACCTGGAAGGCTATATGGTGGGGAAGCGGGTGATCATCCTTGGCTCCGGCGACATCGGTCTCATCATGGCCCGGCGCTTGACCCTGGAGGGGGCCAAGGTCCTGGCCTGCGTGGAGGTGATGCCCTATTCCGGCGGGCTCAAACGCAATATAGCGCAGTGCCTTGACGATTACGGCATCCCGTTGTATTTGTCGCACGCCATTATCGACATCGTCGGCGAACGGCGGGTGGAAAAGGTCGTCGTGAGCAAGGTGGACGAGATCCGAAGGCCGATTCCCGGCACCGAAATCGAATTCGCCTGCGACACGGTGTTGCTGTCGATCGGCCTGATTCCGGAAAACGAATTGACCCGGGCCGCCTTCATCGAGATGGATCGCCGCACCGGCGGCCCGATGGTGTACGAAAACATGGAGACCTCGATCCGCGGCATTTTCGCCGCCGGCAACGCAGTGCATGTACACGACTTGGTGGACTTCGTCACCTTGGAGGGAGATCGCGCGGGAAGAGCGGCCGCGCTTAGGGCGGGGGGAGGCGGCGGGCCGGACGGACCGGTCCTCGCCGTGCGGAATGGCGACCGCGTCACCTACACGATCCCGCAGAGAGTGCGCCCGGGCGGGATTAACGGCGCGGTTGACCTGTTCTTTCGGGTGAGCAACGAATATCGGGACATGGAAATCAGGGTCATGAGCGGGGAGGACATATTATGCCGGTTTGGGCGCGCCTTCCTAGCCCCGGGCGAGATGGAGAAAATCAGCGTCCCGCGCCGACTCCTGGAAAAGACGGTATCCGGATTCCTTACCATCTGTGCCGCTCCCCGGCGGGAAAAAACGGCATGAAGCGGACAATATGCATCGTCTGCCCCAGGGGATGCCGGCTCGCCGTCGACGAGGAGAACGACTTCGCTGTCGAAGGCGCGGCCTGCGATCGCGGTCGGCAATACGGGCGGACCGAAACTCTGAACCCGGTTCGAGTCCTCGCCTCGACGGTGAAAATCCAGCGGGCCGCCCTGTCTCGTTGCCCGGTTAAAACCAGTTCCGCCCTCCCAAAGGCGCTGATTGGCGAGGCGGTGCGCCTGCTTGACGGCGTGGAACTGGAAGCGCCGATCCGGGTCGGCGCCGTCGTTCTGCGTAACATCCTGGATACCGGAATTGATTTTGTCGCCACCCGGAGCATGCCGCGATCAGGCGCGGCTTCGCCCCCGACTCCCCAACCCATAGGAGAACCCCCATGAACCAACTGATTTGCTTCGATTCGAGCGAACTCCTGGCCTTCCATCAGCTCGACGTGGCCGGTCTGCCGCTCGCCGAACAATTGGACGCCATCCTCGGACTGGCCGCCAAGACCCTGGCCGGGGACGGGCTCGGCATGAACGACGTCATTTTCATCATCGCCGAATTGACCGACATGCGTGATCGCCCCATCGTCAACGAGGCACAGAAGCGGATTTGGACCCGCCCGGAATGCTATCCCTGCCGCATCATCCTGGAGCGCGGCGGTTTCAAGGCGGGCGCGCGCGTACGTCTCCTGTTCACCGCGACCAAGGCCCCGCACCGGCAGATCAACAGTACCAAGGGTCAGATGCCGACCGGCCCTTTCTCCCGCTCGGCGGTGGTGGGCGGGCGGGTCTATGGGTCGGGTGTCCGCCCGATCATCCCCGGCACCCAGACCATTGTGAGCGAGGACCTGAAGGAATGCGCCCGGCAGTGTCTGCGCAACCTGGCCACCAATATGGAGGAAAGCGGCGCCAATCTGAAAAAGGCCTATTCCTTCACTACCTACCTTCCCGATCTCGCCAATGTCGGCTTGGTCATGGAGGTGTTTGGCGAGTACGGCATTTCCGGAAGCGAGGCGGCGCTGTCTTTCGAAAAGGTGGATGCCCTCAACGAATACCATCCGATCGAAATCGCCGGCAACGCGAACCTGTGAAAACGGCGAATCCGACCGCGAGGCGTACCGGGGAAAACCAAGCCGGGAAAAAGCCCTTGCTGAATAAATTTATTTGCTTGAAAATAAAAGCGATGCGAAAAAACTCTTTTTCCGGGCGCTTTTCGAGAATTTAGATTTGACATGGGCGAGGTTATTGAGTATATTGTCACAACTTAAAAACATAATATTTTTTTCCCGGGCGCGAAATGGCCCTTGCCGGTTTTTGCTGGCGATAGGGCAATGGTTTCGGCCCAGCGGGAAAGACGCGGATGGCGAAATTAGCTTCGCATTTTTCGCGTATTTTTTTTGATGATTATAGCAAACGTTTTCGGAAAACGTTTTCAAATGGCTCCGGCGCCGGCCGCCCCGGCGGCGGGGCGAATTCCGGAGTTCCCGCGCCGGTAGACCCCGATTTCGGATT
>JAISYD010000296.1 GCA_031270145.1 Planctomycetota bacterium | reverse complement strand
GGCATGTTTCGCGCGCCCGATGCGAAAAAAATTACCTTATTCACACGTGGTAAATATATAATATGGAAAATGTCATCTGGCAACATCCAAATTTTCAACTGGTTATAGCATAATTGGCGATCCGCGGGAAAAAAATAAAAAACCTTGACAGAACCTGGCATTTTTATATCATATAAATACTATATGATAAATAGTAAATGGCGATTTATATATTGCCTTTAAAAAATCAACTGCTTGTTTTTGCCAATCGGACTTCTTGGGCGGCGAAGGTCCGCTTGGTAAAAAAAGGATTCCTTGGAAGGTTATGAAAGCGCTCGAATCCCGTCCCTTTAAGCCGGCGCTTCGGCGGAGGGCGGCGAGGTTTCGGCGCGGCCGGAACCAGGAAAAATGGAGGGGCGACATGCCCGGAATTGCCGAGAACTTGACTGAGCTGATTGGCCGGACGCCATTGCTGCGGCTCGGCCGCTACAGGTCCGCGCAAAAAAGCATCGTGGCGGATTTGCTGGGCAAGCTGGAATATTTCAATCCCTTGGGAAGCGTCAAGGATCGCATCGCCCTTGCCATGATCGAGGAGGCCGAAGCGGCGGGGAAACTCAATCGGGACAGCGTCATAATCGAACCCACGAGCGGCAATACCGGCATCGGCCTGGCCTTTGTGGCCGCGGCCCGGGGTTACCGGATCATTTTGGCGATGCCGGATACCATGAGTCTGGAACGCCGCAAGCTCTTGCTGGCGCTAGGCGCCGAATTATACCTGACCCCGGGCGGCGGCGGCATGAAGGCGGCCATAGCCAAGGCCGAGGAATTGGCCGGGCAGACGCCCAATTCCTATATTCCGCAACAATTCAGCAATCCCGCCAATCCGGAAATCCACCGCCGGACCACCGCCAGGGAAATCCTGGACGACGCCGCGGGCAAAGTGGACGCGTTTGTGGCCGGGGTGGGGACGGGAGGCACCGTCACCGGAGTCGGGGAGGAGCTTAAACGCCATAACCCCGCCATTCGGGTGATCGCGGTTGAACCCTACGACTCGTCGGTGCTTTCCGGGGAAAAGCCCGGACCCCACAAAATCCAAGGCATCGGGGCGGGTTTTGTGCCGGAGGTTTTCAACCGGAAGGTTGTGGACGAGATTTTCCGGGTCAAGACCGAGGACGCCTTCGCGGCGGCCCGCGAGGCGGCCCGGCTGGAAGGGTTGCTGGTGGGCATTTCCTCCGGAGCGGCCCTGTTCGCCGCCGCCGCCGTGGCGAAACGCGGGGAATACGCCGGCAAGACCGTGGTGGCGCTGCTTCCCGATAGCGGCGAGCGCTATCTGTCCACCGATTTGTTCCGCTGAGGCGCGATATCCCACTTCACGCCGGGAAATGAAGGGGTTGGGCATGACTTACATCGAAAGACCGAGGTTTTCCTGCATGCTGGGCGGAGTGCTGGCCACGATAAATTCCCTCCCCCGGACCGTCCCCATAGTGCACGGCGCCCAAGGCTGCGGGCGCAATCTTTCCAGCGCTTATGCCCAGGGCGGCTATTACGGCGGCGGCTACTGCAATGAACACAGCATTCCCAGCTCCAACGTCGACGAATCGGACATCATTTTCGGGGGAGCGGAAACGCTGGCCAAGGAATTGGCCCATTCCTTCGACATCATCGACGCCGATCTTTTCGTAATAACCACCGCCTGCATGACCGACATCATCGGCGACGACGTCAAGTCGGTCCTGAGCCGCTTTCCGGATTCGCCCCGGTCCATTTTCCTTGAAACCGGCGGTTTCAAGGGGGATTGCTATTACGGCTACCGCCGATTCATCGAGGAGCTCTTTCTTCAATACATTCCCCGGCGGGAAAGCGCCTCCGCCGGCGCAAACCCGCCCCAAGTCAATCTTCTCGGGCTTCTTCCCGGCTATGATCCCTTTTTCCGGGGCGATTTGGAGGAGCTTGCCCGGCTGCTGGGCTTGCTGGGGGCGACCGCCGCCACCTTTCTCACGCCGGATCAAACCCTGGCCGAAATCCGGAAGGCCGGAGCCGCCAAATTGAACGTCATTTTCAACCGGGCCCACGGAGCGGATTTGGGGCGGAATCTGCGGGAAAGCCACGGCATCGACTACTGGCTGGCGGATTTGCCGGTGGGGGCCAAGGCGACCGGGGATTTCCTGCGGGAAATCGCCCGGCGGCTGGACATCGATCCGGAGGCGGCGGAAAGGGTGGCGCGAAACGAAAGCCGGCGTTACTACGATTATGTCGAACGCCTCTCTCCCCTGGTGGTGGATTTCGATTTCCAGAATTACGCCGTCGTGGTGGCCAATTCCACCAACGCCTTTCCCTATGCCAGCTATCTGGACAACGAACTGGGGTGGCTGCCCACCCATGTCTACATAACCGATCAGTTGTCCGGGGACCAGCGGGCGGCCATGCGCGCGCGCTTCGAGGAATTGACCTTTTCGGAAAGGCCGGAGCTGGTTTTTGAGACCGACACGCAAAACATCCAGCGCCACCTTGAAACCAGCCGTCCGCAATTCCTTTCCCGCACCTATTATGATCGGATTGAACCGCTTTTCATCCTTGGCTCCACCCTGGAATACGGCTTCGCCGAAAGCCTGGGCGGGTTCCATCTGTCGGTGAGCCACCCCGTCATCAACCGCACGGCGGTCGCCAGGGGATACGCCGGGTATAACGGCGGACTGAACCTCCTTTGCGACTTGTCCGATGCCCAGGTAGCCAAAAGGGTCTGAGCATGAAATGCGAACTTGAGGCCGATTTCACCCTGAAAGTGCCCCCCAGCCGGGAGGCGAGTTGCCGAAACACCGGCTACGCCTTCGGCGGCGCCACCCGCGGCCTGGTGAAATGCGCCGGCAGGGGCTGCCTGAACCAGTGCGAGCGGGAATTCCGGCAATCCACCAATTGCCAAATGTACGTGTCGTCGCTGATCTCCTTTTCGGTCAAGGATTCCGTGGTGATTTTTCACGGCCCGGTGGGCTGCGGGGCCCAGGCGCACATGATTGACTACAGCGTCAAGACGTTCGGGGCCCGGCGGGGGGTGAAAATGTCCGGCGCCCGCTGGTTCAGCACCAACCTGGACGAGAACGACGTCATCGGCGGCGGCGAGAACAAATTGCGCCAGGCGATAATCGAGGCGGATCGGCGTTTCCGGCCAACCGCCATCTTCGTCATCAATTCCTGCGCTCCGGCCATTATCGGGGACGATCTCGACGAAGTGACCAACCGCGTCCAATCCGAGGTTTCGGCGACCGTGGTTCCCATACACAGCCCCGGCTTCAAGGCCAAGGTGTTTTCCTCCGCCTATGATGTGGTCTATCACGGCATTTTGCAGAAATTCCCCTTCAAGCCCGAACCCTACCTCGATTACCGGCCGTTTTCCCGCTCCGATCCGGATTACGACCTGAAAGTCCGGGACTATGAATACCGGAAAAGCCGTACCGTCAACCTCTACAACGCCTGGTCCATCGGTCCCGACGACGAGGCCGAGATTCGCCGGCTGCTTGAGGCGCTGGGGCTTAACGTCAGGATTTTCGTCGAATTCAAGGAGCCGGACGAATGGCGCTGGCTGGGCGAAGCCGCGCTGAACGTCTGCTTCTGCCATGTGCACGATTTGTACTTCGTTGAATTTCTCAAGGAAAAGCTGGGCATGCCGTACATTCTCCCCAACATTCCGATCGGCCTTTCGGCCACGCGGAATTTTGTCCGGGAGATCGCCGATTTTTTCGGCCTGGGAGAGGAGGCGGAAAGGCTGATTGCCAAGGAGGAGGGGGAATTGAAGGCCGCCCTGGCGCCGCTGGCCGCGAAAATTCGCGGGAAAAGGGTCCTGATCAGCGGCGGCTATCTCCGGATCGGGGCCACCGGCCTGTTCGCCAACGAATTGGGCCTGAAGGTGGTGGGGTTCCGCAATTTCAACTACGACATGTTCGGCAACAAATTGTTCGACGAATTGGAAGAAAAGATCGGAAACGTATCCAATGTCATATCCACCCAGTCTTCGGAGCTGTTGAACGAGTTGAAAACCTTGAAGCCGGATTTCGCCATTTCCCATCCCGGAATCGGCATCTGGCTCGCCAAGGCCGGAATTCCGTCCATTACCCTGTTCGCCCAGCGCTTCCCGTTCTTCGGCTACCGCGGCGCCTACGCCTTGGCCCGCCGGATAGTCCGGACCCTGGCCAACCCCAATTACACCCGGAACCTGGCCGCCAACGTCTCCTTGCCCTACAAGGAAAAATGGTACCGGATGGCTCCCTACCATTTTCTGGTCGCCAAGGGCGACGCCGTCGACCTGGCGGAGCTTGGAGCCAAGCCGGAATGTACGGCGTCGGGATGTGATCGCTGATTATTTTCGTCTTTGGCCAAAAATGAACGGCTCCCTTTCATGGGGGGAGTCGCCGGGTCGAATCGCATTCATATTGGCCGCCGACCGGAGGCGCTATGAAAAAGAGGATATTCGGGTATCGCCTGGTTCCGGAAAATCGATGTAGCGGGCCGGAGAAGGGCGACGTCGGGTTGTATCCGCGGTTTTATCCAAGAAAAAATGGATTCCTTTCATAGGGAGAGTCGTTATGTCGAATCGTGTTCGTGGGATTTGCCTTGTCGGTTTGGGCCTTGTTTTTCTGGCCGCGGGACGCCTTGCCGCCCGGGCCGAGGAATTGCGCGTCGGGCGCGGCCAGGGAGCGTCCACCATACCGATGCTGGCCAAGGATTCCGGCTATTTTGCCGACGAGGGCCTCAATCCCGACCTCATACCCTTCATTTCCTCCGCCGACGGCCTCAATGCCCTCAACGCCGGCAAAATCGACGTGGGTCTGGATTTCGGCACCTGCGCCCCGTTGACTTACGTGGTCGCGGGGGCGGACTTCGTCATCATCGCCGGCACTCTCAGCGGCGGCCATCCGATCATCGCCAAAAAGGAGAACGCCGGAATTTACGAAAAAATCGAGGGCTTCCGGGGCAAGACGGCCGGCACTCCCCGGCTGTACACGTCCGACATCGTGTGGCGCGGCGCCCTGAAGCGGGAGGGCCTGGAGGTCGGCCGGGATGTCGGCGTGATAGAGTTCAAGCGCCCGCCGGATGTGGTCGAGGCGGTCAGGAGCGGCAAAATCGACGTCGGGATCGTCTCCAGCGGACAGGTCGGCGCCATCAATAAAAGTCCCGACTTGTCCATAGTGCTTTGGAGCAACGACCTGTTCCCCGATCATCCCTGCTGCCGCATCGTCACCACCCGGGAAGTGCTCAAGAACCGCCGCCCGGAGTTGGTGAAACTCATCAAGGCCCTGTTGCGGGCCGAGGAAAAATTCACCGCCGATCCGGAAGCCGGGGTAACGGCGGTAAAAAACCAGCTTGGTCTCGACGACGCCCTGACCCGCAGCCTGGTTCTCGAGCCGCATTCAAAGCTGGCGGTGGACCCCAACACCAAGGCGGTGGTGGAAATGTGGAATTACATGATCGACATAGATTATATCAATTCCGACATCGATCCCCGCGGCCTGATAGACGTTTCGCTGTATCGCCAGGCCCTGGCCGAACTGGCCCGCGAGCATCCGTCGCCTTTTTGGGACAAGCTGGAGGTTCGTTTCAGGGAATGGAACGAATAATCCGCCGGCGGCGTTTCATCGATCCGCCGGGCTTCGCGGCGGAGGCGGGGAAGCCTTCGCCGCGAAGCTAGCCCCGTACGTCCAGCCCGCCGCGCCGGCGCGGCAACGCCTGGAGCGGCTCGGCCGGCGGCGGCGCCTTCCGGCCATCCGGGCGGGCGGGCCCGGTTTCCGGGGGCGGGGGAGGCGGCAAGGCCAAAAAGCGCGGCTTGAGCCTGAACCCCCTGGCCGAAAGCGCCTGGACCAGATCCTCCGCCGCCTCGGCCAGGAAATCCGCCGCGCCCGCCTTTTCCGCGAACAGGTTGAGGGCCATGTCGTTCCCGAGGAAGCGCATGTCGCCCAGGACCGCCCCCAGGCCGGTGGTGTCGAGATCGAGGATGATCCGCGAGGTCCAGGCGCCGCCGCCTTTCGCCCGGCGG
>JAISYD010000206.1 GCA_031270145.1 Planctomycetota bacterium | reverse complement strand
TTGGTGAATTCCCGCAGCTCATTGGTGTTTGCGGACATGCCATCGGCGCATTTTTGCAGATCCTCTTTCTCGCTATCGCTGGCGCGGATGACGTACAGGTCGATGGCCCGCAATTCCATAGCTTGCCTGAATTCAAACAACTCAAGGTAGTCGCGACCGGTTATATCGCTGGCCGACTTGGCAAGCGCATCGTTTTCGCGGGGAGAGGCGACAAAGGAACCCACGCTGTGTCGCGTGCTTATGTAGCCATGCGCCTTCAACCTCTGCATGGCGGCTCTGACGCTTACCCGGCTGACGGAGAATTTTTTGCACAACATATTTTCAGATGGGAGTTTATCTCCTTCCCGCCAGATTCCGTCCGCGATCCGGGACATAATCCGGTTATAGACCTCATCGGTAATTGAAAGCTGCCCCTTATAGTAAGTACTCATATATCCCGGCCATTCCAATCGTGGGAAGGAGACTGAACGCATCTTTATGATAATGATATGCCTTGGGTTCGGGTTGTCAAGGCGGAATGAACCCATCCTGGCGCCTGGACGCCCCCGTCAACGGCGGCGTCTCCCCCAGTCTCTCCGATTGGCTTTCCGGCCTTCCCATCAATTCGACAAGACCGGCGCGGGTGGGGAAAACGGGATGGCATTCATATTCTCCGGTCACCCCGGCGGCGTCAAAGCGTAAACGCAGGGCATCAACGTATGGGGTGCGCGTATAGGCCAGTTTGAGCACATATTCGTCCCCTCTCCAAGCGGCCGATCCCGCGACGTTTTTATGGAAAAGCAGAACCACGTCGGAGGGATCGCCGGGTTGAAGCCCGGTGTCGGTCTCCTCCCATTCTCCATGGCCGGCCCGAAGGCGAAGGACGGACTCGCCTATCCAGAGCGTTATATCGTCAATATCGCCAAATTGCACCGACAATTTGGTTATTCCCAGCTTATTTGGCGCCATGCGGTAGGCTTGGCCGGAATATTTCAAGGCGGACAACCGCAGCCCGGGCTTTCCCTCCGGGTGCGGAATGGTCAATGACGCCAACTTGGCGTCCAGGAGAGCCTGCTCCGCCTCCGTCCCGGAGTCGCCGCGCCCGCAGGAATCAATGCCGGGGCACAAGGTGTCCCAGGTCCTTTCCAGCAAACCCGCCCTGGCGCCGTTCCCGGCGGTTATGGCCACCACCATTTCCTGATCCGGCATGACGATCACGGATTGCCCTAGAGCGCCGTCGCCCCGATACGCACCGGGGAAGGATGAGCGCCAAAAGAGGTAGCCGTAACCCCGCCAGCAATCCTCCGCCGCCAAAACGCTTTTGCCCCTGGTGTCAATATGGCGGGCCGACGCCTCGTCTATCCATTTCCCCGACAACAACTGTTTCCCGCCCCACGCCCCGCGTTGCTGGAGGAAAAGTCCGAAACGGGCGAGATCCTCCGTCTTGGCTCTTAGACCCCAACCGCCGGCGTTGATGCCGGCGGAATTGGTTTCCCAACTCGTGCCGGTTATGCCAAGCGGCTCGAACAAGCGCGGCCTCAAGTAGTCGTGCACAGTCATGCCGGCGCGTTTTTGCAATATCGCGCAGCTCAGGAAGGTGCAACGGTTGTCATAGAAGAAATTCGTTCCCGGCTCGGTTTCCAAATAGTGGAAAAGGGCCTCCCGGAGCCAATCTCCCGACTGATAGAAATCCAAATCCGTGACGCCTTTGTGGCCAAGCGACATGGTGAGAAGGTGCCTGATCCGCGCCCTCACCATATTGCCGCAGGGTTCGCAGGGGAAAACATCGCCGAAAATGTCGACCAACCGCTCATCCAGCGATAAAAGACGCTCTTGCACCGCAAAGCCGATCGCCATGGAAACGAAGCTTTTGCTCACGGAATAGAGAATATGCTCGTAACCGGAGCGATAAGGCTTCCACCAACCCTCCGTTATGACCTTCCCTTTCCTGAGCACCATCACTGAATGGCAGTGCAGCCCGTCCAGCGCCTCAATATAGCGGAGAACCTGTCCGGGATCGACATTCATCTCGGCCGGGGACGCCCTTTCCAAATCACGGGATCCGCCCGTGTTGTCCGTCATTTTAGCTCCCATTGAAGCCATTGCGCCTCCACAGGCGGAAATGGGGTACGCCTCAATCAATCATGCCAAAAACCCGGGGAACCCACATAATCAGGGAGGGGAAAGCGATCATCGCCGCCAGGGACAGCAAAAGCATGAAGATCATCGGCAAGGTTTCCCCGAATATCGACTCGAAAGTTGTTTTTGAAACGCGTTGGGCCACCAGCAGATTGCCGCCCATGGGCGGGGTGATCATGCCGATGCAGAGGTTCACCACCATGATGACGCCGAAATAAAGCGAATCGTATCCGTATTGAAGAAGAAGCGGGACGAACAACGGCGCGAAAAGAATTATGCAGGAAATGGTGTCTATGAACATGCCGGCCACCAGCAGAGCCAGATTCACCAAAAGCATTATAACGATGGGCGAGTCGGTGAGGTTGGTCATGAAGGCGGTCACCATCTGCGGAATCTTGCCGATGGTGAGAAGACGGCCAAAGGTGGTGGCGCCGCCGAACAATATCATGATGGTCGCGGAGGTGATTCCCGCCTCGAGCAGCGCCTCCTTGAACAGGCTCCGGGTCAATACCTTGTAGCCGAATATCCCCACCAGCATCGAGTACACGACGCCGACCACGGCCGATTCGGTGGGAGTGAAGATGCCGGAATAAATGCCGCCGAGGACGATCACCGGCATTAGGAAGGCGGGAATGGCGCGCGACAGCACGCGCAACTTCTCGCCAAGGCCGGCCGTATTGGGCGCCCCGCGATAGCCGCGCCTCCTCGAGGCGAAATAATTGTAGGCCATCAGCACCGCGCCCATCATGATGCCCGGCATGAAACCGGCCGCGAAAAGGGTGGTTACGGAAACTCCTACCGTCACCCCGTACATGATCATGGGGATGCTTGGCGGTATGACCGGGCCGATAGTGCTGGCGGCGGCCACCAAGGCGCCCCCATAGGGCGCGGGATATCTCTGGGTCGACATGGCTGGAAGCATTATGCCGCCGATGGCGGCGGCGGTGGCGGGGCCGGAACCGCAAATCGCCGCGAAAAACATGGAAGCGAGAACCGCCGACATGCCTAGCCCGCCCGGCATGTCCCCGGTCAGCAGCTTGGCGACATCCACCATGCGCGAGGCTATTCCGCTGCGCTCCATGAGGGAACCGACCAGCATAAAAAACGGTATGGCCATAAGGGCGAAATTGTCGGAACTGGTCACCATCGCTTGGGACAGCATGGTGTCCATAGCCGTGTTGGGATAGAAAACCAGGAAAACCGCGCTGGTGCAAAGAGCCAGGGAGACGGCTATCGGCACCGTGGCGAGCAGCAGCGCGAACAAGGCGCCCACAAGCAGGCCGGCCATTATTGTTTACCCTCCGCGACCTGGGCGGGGACATCCCGTCCGCCTGCCCGCGACGCCCCGAGCCTGGACTGGATTATCCGCAACGACAAGCCAAGCATTCCCAGAACTCCCGCCAAGTACATTATCCACACGGGTATCCACGGGACAGTGGCGAAGATCTGCCCCCTTTTATACACCACCAGCATGACGCCGGCGATCTTGTAGGCCATGTGGAAACCAAAAAATACCGTTACCGCGTCGCCGAACCAGACGAGGAGGCGTCCGTACTTTTCGCCCAAGACGCCGGCCACGGCGGACACGCGCATGTGCACGCCCAATTTTCCGGCCCAGCTGATCCCGGCAAAGGTGATCCAAACGAACATTATCCGGGTCAGTTGCTCGGCCCACGAGAAAGTGAAAGAAAAAATGTAGCGGGAACATACGGTGAATGCCGTTATCGCCAGCATCAGGGAAAAAAAGACGATGATGACGGCCAGTTCGATTTTATCGTAAAACGGGGCTTTGGACTTGTCCATGTATCCATTCCTTATTCCCGGCGCCTATGACGGCGGCGAGCGCAATCGCCGGAGAGAGGTGGCGGCTCCGGGCCCCCTCCCCTCTCCGGCGACGGAAATTTCGTTGCCCCGCCCGTCGGCGCTAGCGCTATAATCCCGCCTGGATAGCATCAACCTTCTTGATGAGTTCGGGGCCAATCTCGTCTTGGAACTGGTCGTAGACCTTTTGGGCAATCCGGCGGAACTCGGCCCTTTCATCGGCCGTCAATTCGACAATCACGTTTTTGCCGTTGTTCTTGAAGGCGTTCTCCACCACCAATTCGTCCTCCGCGCTTATCGCCCTTTGCCAAGCCAGGGTGTCGGCCACGGCTTTGACGATGAGATTCTGCTGATCCCCGCTGAAATTGTCCCACAGCGCCTGCGAATACAATAGCGGGGACGTGTCGTAGATGTGGCCGGTCTTGATGATATACTTTTGCACCTCGTTCAAGCGGTTGCCCTGGATGTTGGCGTAGGGGTTTTCCTGGCAATCAATGGTTCCCTGTTGCAGGGCGGTGAACACTTCGGAGAAGGCCATGGGAATGGCCGAGGCGCCGAGGGCGTTGAAATGGGCGATATGCAGGGGATTGTCCATGACCCGGATTTTCAAGCCCTTCATGCCGTCGGGGGAGCGGATTTCCTTGTTGGCGGTGAGATGCCGCCAGCCCGTGGACAGCCAGGCTAAGCCGATGAACCCGGATTCCTTCAGGGAGGCGAACATTGCCTGACCGACTTCTCCGTCCAGGACCGCCTCGGCTCCGGCGTTGTGCTTGAACAAATATGGCAAATCCAGCAACTTGGTGGTGTTGGTGAAGCCGCCTAGGAAAGCCACCGACGAAATCGCCGCTTCCAGGCCGCCCAACTGCAACTGTTCCAGCAATTCGCGGTTGCCTCCCAAGGAGCTGTTGGGAAAAACCTCGACGGCAATGGCGCCGCCGGATCTTTCCGCAATGGTCTCGCCGAATTTCCTCGCCCATCTGTCTACCGGCACGCCTTGCTGGCTGACATGGGCAATCTTGATGACGATCGCCTCTCCGGCGGCGGACGGATTTTCGCAACCGGCCAAGGCGCCAATGGCCATAACCAGGGCAAACACGGAGGACAACTTCCTGGCAAGCATGTTCGACTCCTTTTTAAAATGGGGAACCACATGAATAACCATGCATCGGCATGGCGGCATTGATTTCGACGAATAGGCCGGAGCCGGATCCCGCGGCGATAGGCGGTTTGGCGCATGGATCCAAGTACCGTTATATCGTTATTACCAGTATTACCAGTCATATTAATAAACCGCTGAAAAAATGCAAGCGTTTTTCAAAATAATTATTCACCCCACAACGCCAAGTCCGCCAAATGCCGGCGACCCCCGGCGGACTTGGCTGGATTGGCGGATGATGGAGGCGGCTGGAGTCAAACCTCTTGCCCGCCCCCGGCCTTTTGCCGTACCGCGGCAAGCATTTCGGTCGCCAGCCGGGCGGCGGCGGCCAGGGCGGCCGGGTTTTCGGCGACCGGCAGCCGGTCGGTTCCGGCGGCGGCGGCCAGGCCGGCGAAGGGGATGGACAGCGTCTTCGCGACCGCCGCCGCCACCGCCCGCGCCGGCGCGAACATGCCGGGGTAGTCCGAGCCGCCGCTCGCCGCCAGGGCGGACTGGCCTGGCCGCCGGGCCAGGAGGTCCCGTCCCCGTCGCCGCGCCCGCCAAAAAGGCTGGAGGCGGCTGAAAAAGGCGATCAGCGGGGCGCTGAGGGAGGCGAAATGGATGGGGGAGACGATCAGGAGGCAGTCGGCCCCCGCCAGGCGCTCCGGGAAGTCCGCCAAGTCGCCGTCCAGGGCGCAGACGGGATCGGCGGCGCAACCGCCGCAGCCGCGGCAAGGCCGGACCGGCGAATCGTAAAGGCGGATGATGTCCGCCTCCCCTCCGAAAACCTCCAGCATGGCGGCGGCCAGGCGGCGGCTGCCGCCGGCCGGCGAGGGCGAACCGTCAAGAACGAGGGTGCGGAGGGGCGGGCTCACCGGTAGCGCGGCCGGCTCGCCTGGCGCTCGCGCTGCCGCCTGGCCGCCACGGCGGCGGCGCGTATCGGCGGCTCCGACAGCTCCGACAGCTCCAGGCGGAGCAGGACGGCGTCGGCGCTCCGGTGCGGGATCAGCCCCAGGGTGTCAATGGCCCGCATCCGGGCCGGCATGGCCGCCTGGCCCGACGCCGCCATGTCGTAAAGCTGGCCGACGGCGCGCTCGTCGCCGGAGACGATCAGCTCCCGCATGGCGTCCTGGACCACCCTCAGGTCGCCGTCGCCCAATTTCGAGGCCAGCCGGCCCAGGCGGAAATCCGGCAGATACATCATGGCGGCAACCAGAATCAGCAGGCTCATGCCGGCGGCGGGCCAAACCCAGGCCGGAAGCCTGGCGTAAATATGGGCCGGAATCAGCACAAACGGCTGATCCGGACTCTCGCCAAAGTCGACGGCGACGAATTTGCCCGCCAGCTCGGCCAAATGCTCCGGCCCGGCGAATTTGCCGGGCGGCGGGACGTCGGGATCCGCCAGGTCCGCGTTCGCCGGGGTCTTCGCCGTCGGGTTGATCTGGTCGTTCCCGGAGACGACGGCGTCCAGGGTCGCGAAGTCAAAATCGATGTCCGTTTCGCCAGCCATGGCCCACCCGTCAGGCTCGCCTGCGCCTGCCGCCCAAAGTCAGCGCCCCGGCGCCGAACAGGGCGTCGATCGCCGCCACCACCTCGCGGCTGGGATGCAGCCGGAAGCGTTCCCCGGCGTGGACGACCACCAGCCCCTCGGGCGACTCAAGCTGGAAATACAGCCAGGCCCCGCCCTGGTTCTCCGCCACGATGTCCCGGAGGCGCCCCAGCCTTTCGTCCCGCTCCGCCAGGGCGGCGACCGGCAGGCGCAGGACGGCCCGCGCCGCCAGCCTTTCCTCCGCCAGTTCCAGCGGGATCACCTTGTCGATCAAGAGGGACGGCGGCCCGTCCCGGGATTTGTCCACCCGCGCCTCGACGAAAACGATCCGGTCCTCGACCAGAGCCTCCCGCACCGCCTCGAAAACGCCGGCGAAGACCACCCCCCGCGCCTTGCCCTCCATGTCCTCCAGCTCGATGTTGGCGAAGCGCCGGTTCCGCTTGTCGTTCTTCAGGCGGATCTGGGAAACCAGCCCGCCCACCACCACCTCGGCCCCGTCCGGCAAATCGGCCAGCCCGGCCAGGGAGGAGGTGGCGAAGCGCTCCAGCCGCTCCGAATGCTCGGCCAGGGGATGGGAGGTCAGGTAAAAGCCGAGAACCGCCTTCTCGAACTGGAGTTTCTGCTGGTTCGTCCACTCCGGCGCGTCCGGCATGGCCGCGGCCGGGGGAGCGGCGCCGGCGAAAAGACCGAGCTGGCCGCTTTTCCTGGCCTTCTGCTCCGACGCGCCGGAGCGCATGGCGTTCTCCAGCCCGGCCATGAGGGCGGCCCGGTGGACGCCGAAGCTGTCCATGGCGCCGGACTTGATCAGCGCCTCCACCGCCCCCTTGTTGATGTTTTTCGCGCTTACCCGGGAGGTGAAGTCAAAAAGTTCCTTGAAGGCGCCGCCCAGCCGGCGCTCCTCCTCCACCGCCAGGGCGGCCTGATCGCCTATGCCCTTTACCGCCGCCAGGCCAAAGCGGATGTCGGCGCCCTCCACCGAAAAAAAGGCGTCCGAGCGGTTTACGTCCACCGGCAGCGTCCGGATGCCCATGCCGGCCGCCTCGCCCGAGTACAGAACGATGTCGTCCGAATCCCCCCGGCTGATAGTGAGGAGGGCGGCCATGAACTCGCGGGGGTAATGGCATTTGAGCCAGGCGGTTTGGTAGGCGATCAGGGCGTAGCAGGCGGAGTGCGACTTGTTGAAGCCGTAGCCGGCGAAAACCTCTATCTGATCGTAGGCTTTCTCCGCCACGCCCCGCCCAATGCCGGCCCCGGCCCGCTCGATGAACTTCTCCCGGTAGGCGGCCATGATCTTGGCGTCCTTCTTACCCATGGCCCGGCGCATGAGGTCGCCCTCCGAAAGGGTGAAGCTGGCCAGATCCTGGGCCAGGGCCTGCACCTGCTCCTGGTAGAGGATGAGGCCGTAGGTTTCCCGGAGGATCGGCTCCATTCGGGGATGCAGGTAGGCGATGGGCTCCCGCCCGTGCTTGCGGTTGACGAAGTTGTCGAGGAACTTCATGGGGCCGGGGCGGAATATCGCCACCGCCGCGATTAGATCCTCGAACACGTCCGGCTTGAACTGGCAGAGGAACTGCCGCATCCCGTCCGACTCGAACTGGAACACGCCGTTGGCGTCGCCCCGCGACAGCATGTCGAAGACCGGCCGGTCGTCGAGGGGGATGGCCTCGATATCCACCTCGACGCCGTGGTTGCGCTTGACGATATCCACGGCGCTCTTGATGAGCGAGAGGGTTTCCAGGCCCAGGACGTCGATCTTGCACAGGCCCAGCTTCTCCAGCGACTTCATTTCGTATTGGGTGGTGGTCTCGCCGTCGCGGAAGGCGAGCGGCCCGTAATCGGTGATGTCCCGGTCGGCCACCACCACGCCGGCGGCGTGGACGCCGGCGTTGCGCATGACGCCCTCGAGCTGGCCCACCGCGTCCAAAAGCCTTTTCGTGTCCGGATCGCCGTCGTACTCGGCCTTGAGCTCCGGAATGGCGGCCAGGGCCGCCTGGAGCGGGGCGACGCCTTTCTCGGGCCTAAACATGTCGGGGATCATCTTGGCCAGCTTGTCGGTGCGGGTCAGCGGCGTCCCCATGACCCGCCCCACGTCGCGGATGCCGGACTTGAGGGACAGGCAGCCGAAGGTGACGATCTTGGCGCAGTGCCTGGCCCCGTGCGTCTCGATGATGTGCTCCACCACCTCGTGCCGGCGCTCCTTGTCGAAGTCGAGATCGATGTCGGGCATCTCGTTCCTGCCCTCGTTCAGGAAGCGCTCGAAGAACAGCCCGTATTTCAGGGGGTCCAGGCTGGTGATGCCAAGCCCGTAGG
>JAISYD010000169.1 GCA_031270145.1 Planctomycetota bacterium | reverse complement strand
GCGGGAGTAGTCGGTCTCGCCGCTTCAGCTTTGGGTTGCGCTTGACGCGGCGGCGTCTGGCGCTGTGGCGTCGGAGCGGGAGTAGTCGGTCTCGCCGCTTCAGGTTTGGGTTGCGCCTGTCGCGGTGGCGTCTGGCGCGGCGGTGGCGTCGGAGCGGGAGTCGGTCTTGCCGCTTCCGCTTTGGGTTGTGCCTGACGCGGCGGCGTCTGGCGCGGCGGCGCCGGAGCTGGAGCGGCTGGTTGAATTGGGAGGGTGGGCGGAGCGGCGGGAAGCGTCTGAACCGGGGTCGGGGCAGCCTGAATCGGCGCCGGCAAGATGGCCGCGGGAGCGCTGTCGGCATCCGAAACCGGAGTTGGCCGGGTAGCGGCCATGGGCGGCCGGGGCGGTCGGGAACCGCCGGGATTAGCGGGCTGGCTTGGTTGACTTCCCCCCGTCTGGCCGCCGGGCCGGTTTGGACCACCGGGCCGGTTTGAGCCCCCGGGTCGGTTTGGGCGGCCGGGACGGTCGGGGTTCGCGGGCGGACGGAAGGCGGGCGGGCGTTTGTCCCGGTCCGGACCCCGATCCCAATCCCGGCGGTGACGGGAATTATTGCCGAACAAATCAAGGATCAGGCTGAAAATCGGGTTGACATAAACCGGGGCCGGTTCCTTGACAATGTAGACGGTTGGCGATTCCACGATGTAAACCGGCTGCTCCACCGCTATTTGCTCCGGCCCGGCCGCGGCTTGCGGCGCGAGCCGCACATATTCGGGCAGGGGCGGCGGCGGGGCGCAGGCATCGGAAGCGGAGGCCGCCGGAGCGGAGGTGAATGCCGCCATGGAGCCAAGGTATTGGGGCTCGGACAGCAGGGCCGGCAGCAACGGCTCCAATTCCTTCGCCCGATTCGACAGATCGGGGAGAATTTCAAACGGCGCGCCGGGCCAATAAGAAAGCGTTTCGCGCGAAACCCGGAAGGCGCCGGCGTAATCCCCTTCCTCGGCCAGGAGATTCGCCAGGCTGGCCAGGGCCAGGCGCGAGGCGGGATTGGCCGCCAGGGCGGCTTCGAGATAAGATCTTCCCGCCTCCCGGTCGTCCGCCAGGATGTAAATCCTGGCCAATTCCTCCCAAGCCGCCGGATCGTCGGGGGCGGATTCGCCCAGCTCGTACAATGCCCGCACCCGGCTTTCATCCCCGTCGGCGAGGAACGCCGCCCCGTGATATTTGGCGGCGGTCTCCAGGTCGTCCGGCCAGCGGGCCAGGGCCAGGGCCAGGCTGTCCCGGGCCTCGGCGTAGTGTCCTGTCAGCTCGGCCAGCCGGCCCCGGTAGAAGGGCGCGGCCCAACCCAGGGGGTCCAGCCCCGCAAGCTGGCCGACGATTGTCTCCAGATCGCCGATTTCGCCCCTGGCCACAAGATCGGCGGCCCGAATCGCCCAATCCTCGGCTGGCGAATCGACCAGCTCAGGCAACAATTGTAGGCGGGAAAGGACGCCCAGGGCGGCGGCGTCCGGGACGCAGGCGCCCCGGAGGCTGAAGGCGACCGGATGGATGACGCTGTTCCGCTGGATATAACCGTTGTACAGATAGACTCCGCCCGATAGCTCGACCCGGTTGCCGAACCAGGGCCGGCCGCCGAAATCTAGGATCCGGACCGGCAAATCCGGCGCCAGCCTCGCGGCAATGCTTTGCAGGACGTTGGCCGGCTCGGTCGCCTGGCCGCCGGCGCCGCTCAACTGGATCGTCAGCTCGCCGCCATCGGCCAGAGCGACGATCAGCGTCCGCTCAGTCGCCAGCGCCGTCGTTCCGGGCAGGTTGTCCGGCACGGCGAATTCGCCGAACATGGCGGCCGGCGCCAGACGGCAAAGCAGGAACACGAGCGTCGCCGCGAGCGGACGGCGGTTAAGCAGGGCTATGGGGCGCATGGTTATCCTCCGGCGGTTTTCCGAAAAACTTGGCGGCCATCTGCCCAACCACAAACCGTTCTCGTGGTCGCCGATAAGGTAGTGCGGCCCGGCCGCCGATGTTACAGCGCGGCGGGGCGGTTTCTTTCCGCCGCGACGAGGCGGCCGGGCGGCGTCAAGGCGCCTTTTCAACAACGGCATGGCCGAACCAGCCGATTTTTTCGCCAAGGCGGAGGCGGCCATATTCGCCGTCGTAGCCGGGCTGGAAGGAGAAGTCGCCGCGGCGGACCTGGACCAGCGCGTCCACCACTTTTTCCGGCAGGAGCGGCGTGAACCTGGCGAGGATGTCGGCGGGGGAAAGATCCCACAATTCCGCCTCGGTCCCCGTCTCCTTGACCACGAGATCGAAGAAGGCGGCCGCCTTCCGCCCCGAGGCGGAGCGGGTTCCGAGTCCCGCCGCCAACACCTCCGTCAGCGGCGCCAGCGTCCGCCCCTCCTGTCGGGGCGGGGTTTGCCCGAGTTGGCGGGCCCGGCCGCCGCCCTGGACCTTCGACAAGTGCAAAACCCGGTCCAGCACCCCCAAGGTCAGCGGTTTGCCGCAAACCGGGCAAAGGCCGCCGGGCGGCAGGCAATCGGGGGAATACCAACAGGCGGCGGCGCCGTGCCCCGCCAGCCCGGCCCGGTGACCGGTCAGGAAATAGCGGCCCTCGGCCGGATCGAACTCGGCGGTGTAGCGCACTCGGCGTTTCCGGATGGCCAGGACGATCTCCTCGTAGGACGGGCGCGGAATTTCCAGGGCGGTGAATTCCCGTCCCACCCGGTTCAGCGCCTCCGAATGGCAGTCGCTGTTGGAAATGAGGGTTTTGCCGTCCAGTTCCGGCAATAGGGCGAGGAGGGCGGGGTCGGACGACAGGCCGGTTTCCACCGCCGTTATTTCCCGGGCGAACTCGCCGTAAACCTCGGCCAGGCTGTCGACCGGATGATCGGATCCGAATACCCCCTGGGGCGTCATCACATGGGCCGGGATGACCATGACGGCCGGATCGATCGCCGCCAGACTGGAGCATTTCTCCGCCACGTCTCCGGCGTCGCGGCATTTGACGAAGGGGCGGCCCATGGCGAGTTTGACTTCCCAACGGCGCAGCAAATCGACGCCGGCCATAGCCGCTCGGAAATTGGGGAATAACAGCAGGGTGTGGGTGCCCTTCCGGCCGCCCGAGGCGACGGCCGAGGTGAGGATCACCTCGGTCTGCATGACAAAACGGGCTTTGGCCTCCACACCCTCCGCCCCGCGCAGGGCGTGGAGGCCGGGTTCCCGCTCCTCCAGGAGGCTTGCCAGCTTTTCCAGCCAGGCGGGCTGGAGGCAATCGCCGACGCCGAAGGCGTCTATGCCTTTCAAGGCCATGGTCCGGGCCACACCGGCCAGGGATATGTTCCCCACTCCGCCGGCATAGCCGCTGTGGCTATGCAAATCAACGATGTAGCGCATGGACGGGCTCTCTCTCCGTTGGCGTTTTCAGGGTTGGGATCGGGCGGTGCGCTTGGCTCCGGCCAGGGCGTCGTCCAGGAGGAGCGGCTGCTCGCCGGTTAGACGCTCGTGGTAGCGGAAGGCCCAGAGGGCCCGGCGATAGAGGACATTGGCCTCGGCCGTCCGGTTCAGCCGCTCCCCGGCCTCGGCCCGCTCCAGCGACTGCTCGCCGATCTCGACCAGGCTTTGGCTCCGACCGCGGTTCCCCGCGCCGCCCGCGCAGCCGGCCAACAGGAAGAAGGCGAGCGGAAGGGCGGCCAGGCGAAGCATGTCAGTCTCCGACCCGGAGACGGATGTCCGGCATGGTTTCCGGGCGGCCCGCGCGGTAATAACGGCTTTCGTGATCCAGGGCGGTGACGTTCTCGTAAACCCCCTTGTCCCGCCGCACCAGCTTGGCGAAGCCCTTGCCCTTGAGATCGCTGTCGCCGATCGGCGCCGACAGGCCCACCGGACGGATGATCCTGGCGACTTCGCCGCCGCAATGGGGACAGACGCGCAGGGCGTCGTCGCGCATGGCTTGCGTCGCGCTGAAAACCCCGCCGGAGGGACAGGCGGGATTGGCGCACTCATAGGCGTAGGTGGGCATGGCGGATTCTCCTCAGGGATTGGCCAGGGCCAGGATCACCTCGTCCAGCAACAGGAGCCGGCCGGGACAGGCGGTGCCGCCGGCCGCGACTTGGCCGTGGCCGGCGATGGCCGTGAGCCCGATGCCGTATTCATGGCGCAAATAGGTCAACAGGGCGCGCAGGGAGGCGAGCTGGGCCGGGGTGGGCCAATCCCGCTCGAAATTGCCGACCAGGGCAACCCCAATGGCGAAGTCGTTGCCCTTGGCGTCCCGGGGCGCGTTGAATAGGGTTTCCTTGGCCTGGTCGGCCATGATCACATGGGCGCCGTTCAACCCGTCCTGTTCCCGCCAGCGCCGGCTAGTCGCGACCTCTCCGTCCGCCATCCCCTTGCCGTTGCCGATGAGGAAATGGTACCCCATGCCGTTTTCCCAGTGGTTGACCTCCCGGTGGTGGCGGTCAATGCCGGCCGGGTCGCCGCCGTCGGTGGCGGTGTGGTGCACCACGATGCCGCGCCAGCGATCCGGCCGCGTACCGGCCCGCCAGGCCGGATCGTGGGCCGGCAGAGGCAGGGCGCGCAGCCGTGAGCGGAATTCCGCCCTGAGCGAATCGGCGGAGGCGGCGGGCGGCGACGAGAAAAGGAGCAACCAGAGGAAATAGAGGGAGAAAACCAGGAACAGGGCGATAAAAAACCATTCCAGGGCCGCCAGCAATTCCCCATGCCGTCGCCGCCAAGGCAACTTCCGCCATGAGGGAGGCCAGAACCTTTTTTTTCCGGCCAGCCGTTCCGCCGGCGGCGCGGCGTCCGCCGGAGAGCCGGCTGGAGATGAGCCGGCCAATTCCTCTGAATCAGGCATGGTTCATCCTTGCAGGCTCCAAGCGGCGGCCAGGGCGGCCAGGGCGGCGGTTTCGATCCGCAACACAAAGGGGGACAGACGAACGGCCGCGGCGCCGGCCTGGCGCAGGGATTCGGCCTCGGCCGAAGTGAAGCCGCCCTCCGGGCCGACCAGGAAAAGCAAGTCGGCCGCGCCGATCAGCCGCTTCCGGAGGCGCATGGGGGCCTCCCCGCCGGAATCGGCCAGGAAAAGCGGATAGCCCCGGCCGCCTTCGCGTTCCAACAACTCGGCCAGCGGCAACGGGCGGGATATCTCCGGCAAACGGGAGCGGAGGCATTGCTTCGCCGCCTCAATGCTCCAGCGCCGCCAGCGCGCCGGATCGCCTTCGCCCCTGGAGACGCTTCGCTCCGCCAAAATGGGGATAAGGCGATCCGCCCCCAGTTCAGTCGCCTTTTCCACCAAGTTTTGCCAGCGTCCGCCCTTGGGGATGGCTACGGCCAGCCCCAGCCGAGGCGTCGGCGCCGGCTCGCGCTCCGGCGCCTCCAGCCGCAGCCGAACGCGCTTCCCGTCCGCCTTGACGACCACTCCGGCGGCATGGGCGCCCCGGCCGTCGAAAACGCTGGCCGCATCGCCCTCCCGGAGCCGCAGAACCTGGACGGCGTGCCTCGACTCGTTGTCGTCTA
The DNA here is from genome assembly GCA_031270145.1 of Planctomycetota bacterium. Classification (GTDB taxonomy): domain Bacteria; phylum Planctomycetota; class SZUA-567; order SZUA-567; family SZUA-567; genus JAJBSZ01. Next base: position 6,730 of record JAISYD010000169.1, on the reverse strand, counting down.
GCACATATTCGCCCCGGGATCCCAGGGGCGAAGCCAGAAAAAAGCGCGGCGGCCTGGACATCAACGGAAGACCTTGAGCCTTTCCGGCAGGGGCGTCTGTTTTTTGGGGCCGGGTTCGGCCTGGATGGCTCCGAAAGGCATTTGCGCCAACAACCGCCAAGACGGCGGGACGCCCCAGGCTTCCGCCGCCTCGGCCTCAATGAGATTGCCGTAATGTTGCAGGGACGCCCCGATTCCCGCGTCCCGAAGAAGCGTCCAGACCATCAGTTGGAGCATCCCGGCCGATTGGGAGGAATAGACTGGAAAAGCGTCCCGGTAGGCCGGCATATCCCGTTGGAGTTTTTCCACCGCCGCCTGATCGTCATAGAACAGCAGGGAACCGTGTCCGGCGGCGAAGCCGGCTATTTTGTTCGCGGTCGGCGGAAATTTTTCCGCCGCCATCCCGGCCCGCAATTTTCCGAGGATTAAATCCCAAAGCTTCCGATGGTTGTCGCCTAGGAGCAAGACAACGCGACCCGACTGGGAATTGAAGGGCGAGGGGGTGTTCAAGAGGGCGAATTCGACCAGTTTCTCCACTTCGGCGTCGGCAACGGGGCTGTCCGGGCCGATCTTGTAATAGGTGCGCCGCGCCGCCAGGGCTGTCCGCAGGGCTTCGTTCATTTCAAACCTCCTTTTGGCTTTTGGGATTCGCCGGATTCCGTCCCGCCCAAGTCGCGGATCAGATAGACCAGGACATGGCCGGCATCGATTTTTGGACCGGTTTCGCCGGCGGGGCAAGACGCGCCAAGCGGCGTTGGCGGCTCCGGCCGTTTCAGCGTCAGGACGCCGCCGTCCAGGGTGATGGCGGCGCCCTGGCCCAACAGTTCGGAAACTATCCCGTCCAGTTCATTCAGTTCCGGCGCCAGGCAGAAGCGGCGGGTCAGAATCAACGCCTCCACCCGCAGCACGCCGTTTTCCAGGCGCCCCTTGCCGCGGAAAAGATTGCACGCCTGTCCGGAAACGGACAGATCCCCGCCGAACTCGATGAACGGCGGGTTTCCGTCGGCGGGGAAATCCTTGCCGTCCACGCTTTTCAGAACAAAGGCGCGGCGGACGAGGTTTTCGGGCGTCGGCTGGTCGGCGGCGGACTCGCCGCCCCAAACCGGCACCGATCCCAGAATGAGGCAAACCGTCAAAAGAACGCCGCCGCGAAACATCATGGTCGTCTCCTCCGTCTATGCCGATCGCCAACGGCGGCAATTATACCCCGCCTTGGCCCGAACGCAAAACAATCCGGGGACATTCGGGCGGCGCCCGTTTTTTTGTATTGACAACCCTGGCCGCCCGGCTATCATGGCGCTATACGCAAAATGATTGCTTCGCCGCATTGATCGGGTTCCCTTTTTCGCGATTTTACCCCAGTACGCGGCATTTGTCCCGAGTCCCCCAATTTTCGCTCCCTGGGCATTAATGCCGGAAGCCGGAACAATTTGAACGGTTGTCGCATCGCGTCGATGCGAAGGTCGGAATAAAAAAGGAGAACGCAAGATGTACAAGAAACTGTCGCCGGCGATCCTGGCGGTCGCGGGCTTGGTCTTCGCGGCATCGGCCGCCGCCGCCGAACCGGTCAAAATCGCCTTTTACGGCTCAATCAGCGGCGTCAACTCCGAATCCGGCCGGCAGGGCATGCTGGCCGTCAAGGCCGCCCAGCAGTATGTCAACGAAAATGGCGGCATCAAGGCCCTGGGCGGCGCCCCCATTGAAATCGTCCCCATTGACGGCACCAGCGACGCGGCCCAGGGCGTGTTGCCCCTGGAGAGGGATCTGTCCCGCGGCGGCATCTCCGGCATTGTCGGCAGCGCCCAGTCGGCTTTCGCCCTGATTTCCCTGCCGATTCTGCAAAAGTACAAGGTGCCGGCGGTCACCGCCTCCGCCGCGAACGGCACCATCACCCAAAAGGGTTGCGAGTTCATTTTCCAGCCGGCCGCGAAAGCCGCTCAGTTCAGCATTATGCAGCTTGATTTTTTGCGGTTCCTGGCCGGAAAAATGGGGAAAACCGCCAAGGATCTGAAATGCGCGATCATCTTTGAGAATTCGGCCTGGGGCGAGGACAACGCCAAGGCCAACCGCCGGGACCTCACCGAGGCCGGCATGGTCGTCGCCGTCGACGAGAACTACGAGGCCGGCAAGCTAAGCGACGCCAGCCCCATAGTCACCAAGCTCAAGAACGCGGGCGTGGACGTGGTGTTCCCCAGTTGCTACGCCAACGACGCCAAGCTGCTCATGACCGCCATGAACGCCTTGAAATACAAGCCCATCATCATCGCCGGCGGCTCGGCCTTCACCTGGCCCTCGCTCCTTAACGACCTGGGCGACGACGTGAACGGCATCTGCTCCGCCGACGGCTGGGTGTGGGACAACAAAGCCACCCTTTCTTTCCCCGAGTTTACCAAGATCCGGGAGCGCTACGAACGGGAAAACAACGAGTTCATCCCCGGCCAGGGCGGCCCCAGCATCATTTCCTTCATGCTGATCGTCGAGGCGATCGAGCGTGGGAAATCCGCCGACTCGGTGAGCGTCCGCGACCAGTTGCGGCTATTAAACGCCGACAATTCCGAGTGGTTCAAGGCCTATTGCATCGGCAAGGGCTCTTTCGACAACAAGGGCTACAACGCCGGTTCCGTGCCCATCATCCTCCAGTGGCAGAACAAAAAGCCCCGTTGCGTGTATCCGCCGGAGGCCGCCTCGGCGGAGGTCGTAGATCCCCTTACCCTGAAGCCTTTCGCGAAAGCGGGTTGACGCCTCGCGCGGATCGCGAAACCGCCGATTGAACGCCATGCGGCGGGAGGGGGCCGGGCGGCTTCCTCCCGCCGCGTCGGGAAAAAGAGTCCGCTATGCTGCAAACGCTCATCAACGGTCTGCTTATCGGCGGCGTGTACGCGCTGATCGCCGTGGGTCTCTCCATGATCCACGGCGTCATGAAGATCGTCAATTTCGCGCAGGGCGATTTCCTCACCATCGGCATGTATTTTTCCTACATCCTCTACCTGTACATGCCCAAGGGATCCCTGCCGTACTGGCTCCTGATTCCGGTGGCGATCCTCATGTTTCTTTTCGGCGTCGTTGTTTTCCGGACATCCATCAACCGGGTGATCGGCAAGGGCGACAGCAACTACATCCTCCTCACCCTCGGCCTGTCCTATCTCGTCCAGAATGTGCTTCAATTGATATTCGGCCCGAATTTCCGGAGTCTGGAGGTTTCCCGGGAACTGAAATACGGCTCGATATCGTTTTTCGACGACGCCATGATGCTCAGCCATCCCCGGCTCATCGCTTTCGCCGGCGCCCTGATTTTCGTGACGCTGATCACCTATTTCCTCGCCCGGACGGATTTGGGGCGGGCCATGCGCGCCACGGCCGAAAGCACCACCGTCGCCAAGACCCTGGGCATAAACGTGACCCGCGTGTTCACCATCGCCTTCTGCCTGGGCACCGCCTTCGCAGGCATCGCCGGGCTGCTCATGACCCCCATGTTCCTCATTTCGCCCCAGGTCGGGACCACCTTTTCCACCATCGCCATGTGCGCCATGGTGCTGGGCGGGCTGGGGAACCTGAAGGGCGCCATGATCGGCGGGATCATCCTGGGGCTGGTCGAATCGCTTTCAAGCAACTATCTGACCATGGACATAGCGCCGGTCATCATTAACACGGTCCTGATGCTGGTGCTCATTTTCCGGCCGTACGGCATTTTCGGCAAGGGGGCCAGGAGAGCGTGAACGTGAAAAGGATTCCGGCTTGCCTGAAAGCCCATCCGCTGGCGGCGGCGTTCATCGCCATCTGCTTTTTCCTGCCGCTGGCGATCAGATCCCCGTATTTCCTGCGCGTCCTCACCGAGGTGTTCTTTTTCGCGGCCATGGGTTGCGCCTGGAACATCATCGGAGGCTTCGGCAAACAGACCAGTTGGGCCTCGGCCTCGTTCCTGGCCGTGGGCGGCTACACCAGCATACTCATGTATATGCGGCTGGACGGCATTTCCCCCTGGATAACGATATTCATCGGGATGGCGCTGTCGGTCCTGCTGGCGATCATCATCGGGGTGCCCTGCTTCCGCTTCCGGGGGGTGTTTTTCGCCATCGCAACCATCGCCTGCGTGACGATAGTCCGCCAGCTGCTCATCTATTTCCGCAGCTTCACCGGCGGCACGCTGGGGCTGGCCCTGGACATCCGGACGCGGGACAGCTTCGTCGACATGGCCTTCCTGAACGACGAGCCCTATTATTACCTCACCCTGGTATGGATGCTGATCGTGGTATCCGTCACCGTGTGGGTGGAGCGGTCGCGGCTAGGCTACTACCTGAAGGCCATGAGCGAGGACCAGGACGCCGCCGAGTCGCTCGGGATACGCTCAAACCGCATGAAACTCAAGGCGTTCATCATCAGCTCGGTCATACTGTCCGCCACCGGAACCCTGTACACTTTCAAAATGGCCTATACCGACCCGAACCTGATCGCCTCGTTCGACATTTCGATCCGCATCGGCATAACCGCCATCCTCGGCGGCATGGGGACGATTTGGGGGCCGGTGCTGGGCTCCCTGATCTGCATACCCATGCTGGAGGTGTCGAATTACTATTTGGCCGATTTCGGGGGCGGCGGCGCCGGCTACGCCATGTACGGCCTGCTCATCGTGCTCGTCGTCCTGTTCCGGCCCGACGGCATGATCTCCTTGTACTACAGCGCGGAAACCCGCGGCAAGGCCTGGCTGGCCGCCAGGCGGGCGAGGCGCGCGGCGAATGGCGGTGCGGCATGAAAGCCATAATGCAATTAAGGGAGGTGGACAAGTCCTTCGGCGGCGTGCACGCCATAGACCACCTGAGCTTCGACATTTACGAGGGGGAAATACTGGGGCTGATCGGCCCGAACGGGGCCGGCAAATCCACCTGCGTCAACCTCATCGCCGGGGTTTACGCCCTGGATTCCGGCGTCATCCTTTTCAATGGGGAAAGGTTGTCGCGGCAGTCCATACCGGATCGGGCCTTCATGGGCATCGGCAGAACCTTCCAGTCGCCCAAACCCTTCGAGGGGCTTTCCGTCCGCGACAGCGTGTTCACCGCCGCCCTGTTGTACAACAAGCGCCGGCGGGACGCGGAAAAGGCGACCGACGATATCCTGGAGTTGACCGACTTCGCCGCCATCCGCGATTTGCCCTGCGCCAAACTGCCGATTGAAAAGCGCAAATGGCTGGACATGGCGCGCGTCCTGGCCATCCGGCCCAAGCTACTCATGCTGGACGAGTGCCTGGCCGGACTCACGCCGACGGAAATGGACGAAAGCCTGGCCCTGGTGAAGCGCATCAGCGGCACCGGCGTCACCATATTGTTCATTGAGCACGTCATGTCGGCCGTCACCAAGCTTTGCACCCGGGTGGTTGTCCTGAACGAGGGCACGCTGCTAAGCCAAGGCGCTCCGCTCACGGTCATGCGAGAAAAGGCGGTCATCAAGGCCTATCTGGGGGAAGATTACGAGTATGTTGAGGATTAGCGGCCTGTGCGCCGGCTACAGCGATCTCAAAGTATTGTTTGACGTCGATATTGACGTTGGCGAGGGCGAGGTCGTGGCGCTGGTCGGCTCGAACGGCGCCGGGAAAACGACATTGCTGCGCGCCATATCCGGCCTCATCCCCATAACGGCCGGGTCGCTAAGCTGGTTCGGCGGCGATCTGGCGAAAATACCGGCCCATAAGCGCCCGGAGCTGGGGATTTCGCAAATATTGCAGGGGCGGGGGATCCTCGGCACCCTGACCATACAGGACAACCTGTTCCTTGGCTCCTACATAAACCGCACCCGGAAGAAACGCTTCCAGCTCATCGAGCGGGTGTACGCCGCCTTTCCCATCCTTGAAAAGCGTCAGCACCTGCTGGCCGGCACCCTGTCGGGCGGGCAGCAGCAGATGCTGGCCATCGGACGCGCCATGATGATGGAACCCAAGCTGCTGATCCTGGACGAGCCTTCCCTGGGCTTGGCGCCCATCGTGGTGGACGAGGTTTTCCGCATCATCCGGACCTTCCGCGAGTCCGGCACCTCAATGCTCCTGATAGAGCAGAACCTGGTCAAGGCCCTCCAGGCGGCCAACCGCGGCTATGTCCTGGAAACCGGGAGGATACAGTTGCACGGACCCAGCCAGGAGTTGCTGGTCAACCCTGCGGTGCGCAAGGCCTATTTAGGCGTGTGAGGCCGATCCGGCCCCGGGCTCCGAAGAATTTCCATTGATTCGTTCCGTTATCACCGTTTCCTTTTTCGGAAAATGGGGCTGGGGATTGCGGCGCCTTTTCCTGTCAAGCGATAGCGCTGGCGGGGATTCCTGGGCGCCTCGGGGTGGCTCCGTTCAACCCAGCCATGGTCCAATGCCGGCGCGAGATAGTTTTGGCGAAAAGTCGGTTTGTGCGACAAGCCCAGGAGTTTCATCAATTCCGCGCCGCTTGCCTCGCCCTTGCCCAATGCCGTCAGCGCGGAAAACCGGCGAATATCAGCCGCCGCCGCCCATGGCGCGTTGAAAACGTTCGATGATTTCCAGGTTGGCCGGGACGGGGATGCCGAATTCCCGGCCGGCCCTGGCGATGGCGCCGTTCAGTTCCCATATTTCGGACTGCCCGCGCCGCTTGAGGAAATCCTGGCGCATGGAGAAGGCCGCCTCCCGCTCCGGCGCCGGCCGGCGCGCCAGCAGCGCCCGGGCCAGGGAGGGCGGCAAGCG
>JAISYD010000165.1 GCA_031270145.1 Planctomycetota bacterium | reverse complement strand
GATGAACTTCTTCTGGTGGCGGGCTCCCTCCAGGGCGCCGTCGAGGAGGATCTTCTGGAGGTCGGGCGCCAGGGTGTTGAACTTCTTCAGGTTCATGGCGTTGATCAGGGGCGAATAGGCGTGGTTGGACACGCTGATGTACTTCTGAACTTCGTAGAGCTTGGCCGAATAGGTGACGTTCAGCGGGTGATCCTGGCCCTCGACCGTCTTGGTCTCAAGGGCGGTGTAGAGCTCGGACAGGGGCATGGGCACCGGGTTGGTGCCGAGGATTTTCCAGGCCTCCATGAACATGGGCATGCTGGGGAGGCGGAGTTTCAGGCCGATCACGTCCTTGGCCGCCTTGATGGGGTTGCGGAAGTTGGTGAGACAGCGGAAGCCGTTTTCCCAGAAGGCCAGACCCTTCATGTCGTGGGCGTCGAGCTCGTCCAGCAGCAGCCGGCCGAAATCGCCTTCCAGCAGGGCGTCGACCTGCTGGGTGGTGGTGATGAGGAAGGGGATGTCCAGAAGGTTCAACTTGCCGGCCAGGGTGGCGAAGAAGCCGGAGCCGCCCATGTAGACGTCGAGGGAACCGCCGCGCATTTGGCTTAGCATGTCGGGGCCGCTTCCCAGGGTGCTGTCGGGGAAGAGCTGCAATTCCAGCCGCCCGCCGGACTTCGACTCCACGTACTTCTTCATTTGCTCGGCGCCGACGTATTGCGAGTCGGTGCGGGGCGTCTCGAAGCCGAAACGCAGCCGGACGGCGTCGCCGGCATTGACCAGGCCGGCCGCCAGCACGCAGGCCAGGGCCGCCAACCACAGTGTCTTTCTCATCTTTCTCTCCTTAAAAATCGCCGCCGCCCGAAGCCCCCGGACCCGACCAGACGAATCCGGGCGCCCGCGGCGCCGGCTGGGTTGCGGACTTCCCCGTCAGCGCGCCGTGAAGAAGCGCAGGGGGACGATGGTCAAATCCGGCCAGGCGATCAGGACGGCCAGCACCGCCACATGGGCGCAAAGATAGGGGAACACGCCCCTGGCCGCCTCGTCGAACTTGATCTTGGCGATGCCGGTTATGACGTTCAGGACGTTGCCGACCGGCGGCGTGATGAGCCCGATGCACAGGTTCAGGGTGAAAAGGATGCCGAAGTAGGTCTCGTTTATCCCGGCCTGGCGGACCAGCGGCATCAGCACCGGCACCAGGATGAGGATGGCCGGGGACAGGTCCATCACCATGCCGACGAAGAGGGTGAACAGCATGATCGTCAGCATCAGGAGCCGCGGGCTTTCGATCAGCGGGCCGAAGATTTCGGCCACCGCGTCCGGGAGCTGGGCCACCGCCATGAGGTAGGCGCTGACGTTGGCCGCCGCCACCAGGAACATCACCACCCCCACCGTTTTCACCGTGCCGACCAGCACCTGGTAAAAAATCCTGAACTTCAATTCGCGGTAGACCAGGAAGCCGACGATCATGGCGTACCCCGCCGCCACGGCGCCGGCCTCGGTGGCGGTGAAAACGCCGATGCGGAAGCCGCCGATGATGATCACCGGGAGCGCCAGCGCCCAGACGCTGCTGACGGCGGTGCGCAGGATTTCGCCGAGCGACGCCCGGGGCTGGAGCTCCAGGTTCAGCCGCCGGTTGTGGAAGAACCAGGTGATCATCAGCCCGAGGCCCATGATCAACCCCGGCACGATGCCGCCCATGAACAGCCGGAAAATGGAGACGTTGCCGGTCACCCCGAAGAGGATGAAGGGCATGGAGGGGGGGATGATGGGGGCGATGATGCCGCCGGCCGAGACCAGCCCGGCCGCGGTGAGGATGGGGTAGCCGGCCTGCCGCATCATGGGGAGGAGGATGGAGGCGATGGCGGCGGTGTCGGCCACGGCCGAGCCGGAGAGGCTGGCCATGATGACGGTGGCGACGATGGCGACGTAGCCCAGGCCGCCCCGGACGTGCCCGAACAGCTTGAGCGGCAGATCGACGATCCGCTGCGACAGGCCGCCGGCGTTCATCACCTCGCCGGCCAGGATGAAGAAGGGGATGGCCATGAGCGCGAAGTTGGAGCCGCCGGCCACCAGGCGCTGGGCCACGATTTGCGGATCGAACTCGTTCAGGTGGAACATGAGGACGACGGAGCAGGACAGGAGCGCGAAGGCGATGGGGATGCCAATGACGATGAAGACGACCAGCCCGACCAGGAAAATGATAAGCGTTGCCAGCATCGATCAACCCTCCGTCTGGTTGGCTTGGGCCGCCGGCTCCGGCCGGCCGAGCGAGGCGATCCGGCCGGCCAGCCGAGCCAGCAGGATCAATCCGATGAGTATGCCGGCCAGGAGGCAGGAGCCGTAAATCAGCGATTCCGGCAGGCCGCTCACCGGCAGGAAATTCTTCCGGTTCAGGATGGTTTGATCATAGCCGCCGACCACGATGAGCCAACAGCAGTAAAGCATGATCAGGTCGCAAACGATGTTCACCCAGACTCGCGGCAGCCGGGGAAGTTTCCCGACGAACATGTCCACCCGCACATGGGCGTCGATGCCGGCCGCGAGGATGGCGCCGACGAAGAGCAGCCACACCATGAGGTAGCGGCCAAGCTCCTCGGTCACGGTGATGCTGGAGTTGAAACCATAGCGGAGCACCACGTTGAAGAACACCATGAGGGTCAGAACCAGCAGCGCCAGCGCCCCGAACGCCTCAAGCAGCTTGGTGCAGACCTTGATCAATCGTCCCATACGCTTGCCTTTGCTTTGCCTGGGTGATTACGGAGCCGGGGCGACCGCCGCCCGGTCGGTTGGTCGGTTGCGCGCTTGGCGTTCGCCCCGCCCCGGGATGGACAGCGCCGGCGGGGGCGCGAAATTTAAGACTCGTTCGCCCGCCGTTTCAGAAATTCAGGACCACCTTGCGCACCTCCTCCGGGTGATTCAGCACCAGGTTCACCGCCTTGACCGCGTCGGACAGGGGGAAGGTGTGCGAGCGAAGGAGTTCGGGGTTGTAGATGCCGCGCTCCATGCCATCGATGACTTCGGCGAAGCGATAATTGTTGAGGCGGGAGCCGATGACGTCCAGTTCCTTCTTGGTCACGGCCACGGCGGCCACCTGCGACATCGGGGCGCCCAGCCCCATGATCACCGCCCGGCCGGCCGGACAGGCCAGATCGAGGGCCAGCGGGAAGGATTCCACCGTGCAGGCCGCGTCGACCACCACCGGCATGCCCTCGCCGCCGGTGAATTCGGCCACCGCCTCGCGGATGTCCCGCTTTTGCACATTGACCGTGGCGGAGGCGCCCATTTTTTTCGCCACTTCCAGGCGGGCGTCGATGATGTCGGAGGCGATGATCACCGCGCCCCTGGCCTTGGCGTCCTGGATGATGCAGAGGCCGGCCGGGCCGCAGCCCATGACCAGCACCCGGTCGCCCTTGGCGACGCGGCCGCGGCTGTTCACCTGCACGCCGATGGAATAAGGCTCGATCAGGCAGATCAGCTCGGGGGAAATCCTGGCCGGGTCCACCTTGTTGGCGCGCTCGGCCGGGACGACCACATATTCGGAGAAGCCGCCCGGCATATGGACGCCGACGCATTTGACGCTGGAGCAGACGTTCTGCCGGCCGTGGAGGCAGGCGTAGCAATGGCCGCAGGAGCGCACCGGATCCACCGCCACCAGGTCGCCGGCCTTGAGGGGGCCGGCCTCGGAGCCGACTTCCTCGATCACGCCGCCGAATTCGTGCCCGATGATGATGGGGTAGGTGGCCACGGAGTTGGTGCCCTTGTAAATGCCGATGTCGGAGCCGCAGATGCTGCCGCAGACGACTTTGATCAATACCTCCCGCGGATGGGAAATTTTGGGCTTTTCGATTTCGACCAGTCCGATGTCGCCAGGTTTTTCAATGCGTACAGCTTTCATGTCCGTCCCTTTCATTCGCCCGAAAACGTCCGCCGCCGGCCAAGCGTCATTCTTGCAATCCCAAATCGCGCAACAGGTTCGCCGCGGCCAGGCGTCCCATCTTTTCCGTCGCGCCATTGGTGGAGGCGGCGGAGTGCGAACCCAGGATCAAGTTGTCGAGGGTGTACCAGTCCGGGTTTTTCGGCGGCTCCTCCTCGAAGGCGTCGACGCCGGCGGCGTAAATGGCCTTCCGTTTCAGCGCCTCCAGAAGGGCCTCCTCGTCGATTATGCCGCCCCTCGCGGTGTTGACGACCACGGCGGTCCTTTTCATGGCCGCCAGTCGCTCCCGGCCGATCATGCCCCGGGTGTCGTCGTTCAGGGGCGCGTGCACGCTGATGAAGTCGGCCTCGGCGCAGATGCGGTCCGGGCCGGCCCTTTCAATTCCGGCGGCGGCGGCGTAGGCGTCGTCCCAGACGACGTCATGGGCCAGTATCCGCATGCCGAACCCCCTGGCGCGCGCCGCCATCCCCCTCCCGACCGCCCCCAGGCCGAGCAGGCCCAGGGTCTTGCCGAAGACGTCGAGGCTGGCGAGTTTCGACCAGTCGCGGCGGCGGCATTTGGCGTCGATTTCCGTCAGCCGCCGGGCCGCGGCCAGCAGCATGGCGAAGGCGTAGTCCGCCACCGCGTCGGAGTTGGCGCCCGCGGTCCGGGACACCTTGATGCCCCGGCGCTTGCATTCCTCCAGGTCGATGTTGTCGACGCCCACCCCGTATTTGGCCACCGCCCGCAATTCCGGCGCCCGGGCCAGGACGCCGGCGTCCAGGGGATCGACCCCCAGGATCACCCCGGCGCAACCCCGCAGGCGCTGGATCAGATCTTCGCGGGACAGGATGCCGCCGCTGTCGTTCAGGATCATTTCCAGCCCGGCTTCCCGGAGCGTCCGGAAAACCTCGGGATCGCTCTTCCCGAATGAGCGCGGGGTAATCAGGATTCTCATGGCTGAGATTCCTTTTCGCCAAAAACATATGGAATTGAAAACGCGGCCCTTTGCGATCCAAGCAAGGCAATATGGCGCTAGTGAAAATAAACAAGTCGGGCAAGGGCAACCATCTTGGGCAAAAAGCGCGGGACAACCGGAAAACCGCCCCTAGTGACATAATCGTAACCAAACGCCGCCGACTGTCAATGCGGAAACATCGGAAACGAAAAAAAACGCTTCCCCGAAGTCGTCTCCAGAGCCGGAAAGTTGATCAGGCTCCGCGCATGTCGTTTATTTTTGCGAGGGTTGCGGCGACGCCCAGGCTCACGAAGGTCATGTCGTCGCCGCAGAAGATGAAATCGACATTTCGATCCAGCCAGAATTTGATGATCCCGTCGTTGGCCGGGCCGATCGACGGCCCGCACGGGACAGCGTGCGCCTTGCAACTGGCGACGACCTTCTCGCACTGTTCCAACACCGCCGGGTGTTGCAGTTGCCCGAGCAACCCCAGCGATCCGGAAAGATCGTACGGGCCGATCACCACGCCGTCGATGCCTTCCACCTCGAGAATGGCGTCGATATTCCGCACCGCGTCCTTGTGTTCGACTTGAACGAGCTTGACCAGGGCCTCGTCTAT
>JAISYD010000321.1 GCA_031270145.1 Planctomycetota bacterium | reverse complement strand
CAAGGGCTTACATTTTTCATGGGGGAACTTGGGCTAAGGTCGGGACGAATTGCAAAAAAAAATCCGGAGGCGCCCTAAAGTTTCAGCCGGCCCCGCCGTTAATAACGCTAAAGGAAAATTGGATTTGCCGGCGATTCCAGGGGCAAAGCGGTTGCGCGGCCAAAGGAGTGGTTGCGGCAAGGCGGCGAGGTGACATAGGAAGGGAGGCCTATCATGCTTCCGGATGTTGAAATGAGAAACGCGGGCGTAGCTACTCTCGAGGCGAAGTCGCGGGATCGCGAAACTTCGCGGGTTTACCGGCTCCAGCCAGCGGAGTACGGGAAGGTTTTCGGGAAGGTTGAGGATAAATCCGTTCCGTCCCAGGGCGGCCGGTTGCCGGCTTTGGAAGCGGAGAAGGAGGTTGCGGCTTCCGATAAGGCCGCCGCCGAGGTTCAGCCGGCCAAGGCCAAACTGGATTGGCCCAAGGACGAAGTGCAACTGGCCCTTTCCCTCAACCAAGAGGAGAAGGATGTCCTGACTTCGGTTTTCGCCGAGGGTCAGGAAACCGAATCCTTGTCCGAAACGGAAAAGGAAACGCTCCAGGACGTTTCCCAGCGCATCAGCCAATTCATCGACCAGACCCTGGCCCGCCATAACAGCAGCCGTGAACAGGTGGATCAGGCTCTGGACGAGTGGTTTTCCCGGCTTACCAGGGGCGAGCGCCAGGGGCCGTTCGATTTGATCAACCTTTTTCATGCCGCCGCCACGGGCAGCATAGACAAGTGACGGGACGGGGCCAACCGGCCCGCGTCGTCCGCGAAGACGAAAATTACCGGGCATCCGCCTGACGGCGGATGCCCGTTTGTCCTTCGGCGGCTGAATCAGGACAAGGCGGCGGCCTGGCAACAAGTGACGGCGATGGCGTCGACGATGTCCTCGGCCTTACAGCCGCGGGATAGATCGTTCACCGGCTTGGCCATGCCGGAGATGAGCGGGCCGATGGCTGTGGCGCCAGCCAGACGCTCGGTCAGCTTGTAGCAAATGTTGCCGGCGTCGAGATCGGGGAAGATGAGCACATTGGCTCGGCCCGGTATCTTGCTGCCCGGCGCCTTGCTGGCCCCGACTTCCCGGATCAGGGCGGCGTCGCCCTGCAGTTCGCCGTCGATTTCCAGTTCCGGAGCGTTTTTTCTGACCAGGGCGAGGGCGGCGGTGACCTTGTCGACGTCGGCGTGCTTGGCCGATCCCTTGGTGGAATGCGAGAGCATGGCGACGATCGGATCGCTCCCGATCAGAGCCTTCCAGGATTGGGCGGTGCCGACGGCGATGTCGGCCAGCTCTTCCGGGGTCGGGTTTTGCACCAGGCCGGAATCGCCGAAAAAAAGGACCGGTTGAATTTTCTGGTAGGGGCTGGATTCCGGCAGCGCCATCATGAAAAAGGCGGAGACGGTTTTTACCCCCTTCCTGGCCTTGATGACTTGGAGGGCGGGGCGCAGGGTGTCGGCGGTGGAATGGACCGCCCCGGACACATAGCCGTCCACCAACCCTAGCTTCACCAGCATGGCGGCATACATGATGCCGTCCTTGAGCGCCTTTTCCGCCGCCTCGGCGGTCATGCCTTTGGCTTGGCGCAACTCTACCAGGGTGGAGACCAGGCGGGGGTATTCGCTGTCGGAGGCCGGATCCCGAATGATCGCCTTGGAGATGTCGGCGCCGCACTCCCCGGCCTTGGCCTGGATCTTCGCCGTGTCGCCCACAAGGACGATGGGGCCGAAGCCCAGTTTGGCGCAGTCCGCGGCGGCGCGCAGGGTGCGCTCGTCCAAGGCTTCGGGAAGACAGATGGTTTTCTGGAATTTTACGGCTTTGGCGCGGATGTCGTTGAGGATTCCCATGGCGATCGCCTCCTGTTTTTCCGGAATTGGCTTAATAACATTTTATCCCATGACCCAAGGGTAGAAAATTATACCGTCCGCGCCCGGCTCAAGAAAGAAAAATCCCCGGTCCAATCGGCAAACGCCGGGCGGAAAACCGGAGGCCGCCGGATCCTGGACGCGGCCGGCCTCAAAAGGAAAGCTATTTTGAATCGCGTATTGAATCTGGATTGGAAATTTATATAATGAGAGGACATCTGTAGGATTGTGACGATTGATTTCGGGCGCCGGAGGATAATCGCGATGTACGAGGAACGTGGAAACAAGGGATTATGGGTCGGCTTGCTTGCCGCCGGCGCGTTAATGATCGTTTTCGTGATTCTTTGGTTTTTTAGGGGCGCTGAAATCACCCGGCTGGAGAATGAACTGCGGGATTCCCAGTCGACAGCCGCCAACGCCTCCCGGCGCCTGGAGACGGATCTGCGGACCGCCGAAACCGACCTTGACTCGGCCAATCGAAAAATAACCGATCTTGAGGCCCAGGCGAAACGGGTCAGGGAGCAACTTGAACGGGCGGAGAACTCTTCCCGCTCCGAAATTTCGAGCTATAGCGCCAAATTGCAGGCTTCGATTGCAACGGCGGCCAACCTTGGCCAGGAGCTTGACGCCGCTAGGGCGCAAGCGGCGGCGGCCGGGGCCGCCGCCCAAAAAGAATTGTCCGCGGCTAATGGCGAACTTGACAACTTGCGGCGGGAATTGTCCGCGGCCAATGGCGAAATAGCCGGCTTGCGGAAGGAACAGGAGCGCGGGCGCGGCGAGGCGGTTGCGCTCCGCCGTGAATTGGCGGAGTCGGTGAAAGTCCGGGACGCGCGATTGGCGGTTCTGGAAAATGAATTGCGCGCCGCCAAGGCGGAATTTGAACAGGCGTCGGCCGCGAGCGCGGCGAAAAGCGGCGCCGAGTTGGCCAAGGCCAAGGCCAGACTTGCCGCGCTCGACGGAGATTTGTCATCCGCCAAGATCGAGCTGGCGACGAAGGCGGCTGAACTCCAGGCCGCCAAGCTGGAATTGACCCTGGTCCGGGACGATTATGGCAAAAACCTGGCCAAGGCTAGGGATGATGCTAAAAGCGAGATCGAGCGTCAGCGGCAGACTCAGGCCGGCAAGCTGGCGGAAACGGAGAATCTGTGGCGGGATCGGTTGGCGGCGGCGGAACGCTCCGCCGCCGAGCGCGAAAAGGCCTTCTCCGCCGCCCGGGTCGCTATGGAACAGCGTATGGCGGGATTGGAAAAACAATTGGCTAACGCCGCCGCTCCGGCCGCGGCGGTCAAACCGGTCGTCAAGCCTCCGATCCAATCCAGGGCAACCGCCTCCGGGAATGGGCCATCGGGGCGCGCGGTGGCGAAGATTGTTGATCGCCTGGCCGACGGCCAGACGCTTTTGCTTTCCATCGGGGTGGAGGAGCGGATGCGGCCAGGCATGAAATTCGACGTCTACCGCCAGGAAAGCGATGGCCGGCGCTTTATCGGCAACGTCAAGGTGATACGGGTGATGCTGGGTTGCTCAATGTTGGTTTCCACTTTCTCCGAGACCGAGGTGGCGACCTGTCCGGTCACCGGCCGGGCCGTATTGGAGTCCGGCGCCAAGTTCAGCCCATTCGCAGTCTCCGGCGACGGCAAGGCGTTGCCGCTAAAAACCGCCGCCGCCCTGGGATTGCCGCTGGAGGCGCCGGCGGTTGGCGATCTGCTGGACAACCCGTTTTACGATCCGGATCGTCCTCTCGCCTTTGCCCTTGATCCCAAGCTTCG
>JAISYD010000267.1 GCA_031270145.1 Planctomycetota bacterium | reverse complement strand
GTCAATGGCCGCCCGCACCGCCTCTTGCCGGGTCCCTTTGCCGACCGCCCGGGCGATGCGCGAGAGTTTAAGCGGTTCCCGGGCGGCGAAAAGGATCGCTTCCACCACTCCCGGCAGCGGCAAGGCCGGATCGCCGGCGGCTGTTTCAGCTTCGTCTCCGGCTTCGTCCCCGTCCCCGGGATCGGCATCGTCTCCGTCTTTGTTCCCGCCCCCGGCCTTGTCCTCTTCCCTGTCCCCAATCTCGGGATCGGCGGCGTCATTTTCCGGTTCGGCGTTTATCCGGCTTTCGCCCGCAAGCCGGGAAGGCAAGGGAGGCGGGGCGATCTCCGGCTCGGCTATCCTTGCCTCGCCCGTCCCCAAGGGCGGGCGGATCGCTTCAAGGTTGTCCCGGTCATTTTCAGGGATGGCCGCGGCGGCGCCGGGGCGGTCTGGAAAGCCATCCTCCTGGCCTGGCTGTTCATCGGTTGTCAGGATCATGCCCATCATTATTCCCAAGACTTCAAACGCCGGCCGGTCTTCCCGGAGCTGGCCGACGTCCGGCGCCGGCGCCGCCCGAGGCTCCCCGGGCGCGGGGAGGGGCACGGCGCTGGATGTCGTAAATGACCCCGCTGGACAACAATTCGGCGATCTCCCGCTGGGTGAGGACGATCGGATTGTCCAGATCGAATTTGGCCGTAAGGCCAAGACTTCTCTCCAGCCTCTTCTTTTCCGAATAGGCGGAGAGCGTGGTGGCTAGAACTAGCCGATCCCCTTGGATTTTCAACACTTTCATGGCTCCCCAGGCGGAGCCGCCCATCCTGGCGACGTCGATGGATCCCGGGTCAAAGCCGCTTCCCTCCACTCTCGCCAAGTTGGCCAGGTAGATGTCGTTCGCCCGGGGATTTTCAGCCAAGGCGGCGAGGCGGCGTTGATTGATTTCCTGCCTGATCACGGCATGGGATATCAAGATGGCCGCCGAGATCAGAACCAGCAGCCAGCCCTTCTTGCGGATGAACGGGATGCGGTCGGAAGGAAAATGGGCGAGGATTGCCGATTGTTCAACCGGTTTGGCCAGCAGGCAATTGTCGCACTGGACAAAGAAATCGCGCTTGGCCAGAAAGCTCAGGAGATAACAAAAGTGGTAGTAGCGGTAGGCCGCCTTGACGCTGAAATTGGCGTTTTCCCCGCACCTCGGGCATTTATGCTCCCCCAGCCCGCCGAGGACCGAGACGCCGTCGCCGCTTCCGAACCCTAGGATAGGCATGTCCGCTTCCCATGCTGGCCGCGCCTGGATCTTAGCGATGACGCGCCAAAACGCCGTCCCATTCGCCCCTGGCCTTGAGAATCAATTCGATCACTTCCCTGACCGCGCCCCGGCCGCCGTTTTGCCGGGCGACCCAATCGGCTTCCAGCCGCGCCTCGGCGGCGGCGTCCGCCACCGCCACCCCGAAACCGGCCCGGCGGATCAGGGGCAGATCCGGCAGATCGTCGCCGACCACCGCCGTCTCCTCCGGGGCCACCCCGGCCTCGGCCAGCATCTTCTCGAAGGCCGGCATTTTTTCCGGCGCGCCCATCGCGACAAAGCGGATGCCTAATTCCCTGGCCCGTCTCTCCAGCATCGGCGAGGAGCGTCCGGTGATTATGCCGGCCTCGTGACCAGCCTGTTTCCAGTAGCCTAGACCGGCGCCGTCCTTGACGTTGAAGGTTTTCAGCTCATGGCCGGCCGAATCGTAACTTATTGAGCCATCGGTCATTACGCCGTCAACATCCAGGACCAGGAAGCGGATGGCCGCCAGTTTCGCCGTTCCGGGAAGATTTTCAGCGATTTTTTTTGACATTTATCCCCCATAACGGACACTATTGGACGGGAGGCAATTGCATCCTCGATCCCGGGGTTGGGATTGGATCCCGGGTTCATGCCGGCCGCCCAACGAGATATGATAAGCGCCGCTTGGCGGCAAGTCAAGGGAAGCTCTGAAAAACGGCATTTTCCCGCCTTGGCGGCGGCAAGGTCCGGGCCGGAATTTGCGGGACGCGTCCCAAAGAGATGCGAACCCCTCTTTGCCGGGGGCGCGGGGTCCAATATGCGGAAAACCATTATCGTCCTGGCGCTCGCGGCCTGCGTGGGCTTTGTCGGCTGGAAATATTGGAACACGGAGGCCATCGGGCAGAATAGTAGCTCGGGCGTTGTACAGACGGTGGCGGTGGAGACGGCGGAGATCCGCCGGGCGGATCTTTACGACGTCATGGTGTTCACCGGCAGCATCAAGGCGGAGGAGCGCTACGACGCGGCGCCGAAGATTTCCGGCATCATCCGGGCAATCAATTTCGACGTCGGCGACACGGTGCGGCGCGGCGACGTCCTGGCCATGCTGGACGACGACGAATATGTCCTTGAGGTGGAACGGGAGGAAGCCTCCCTCAAGGTGGCCCAGGCGACCGCCAACGACGCCGAAAGCCAACTGGCCCTCTCGGTCCGCGATTACGCCAGGGCCGAGAACCTGCGCCGGGAGATGGTGATTTCGGCCCAGGAGTTCGACCGCTACGACGCATCCCTCAAGGCGCAGCAGGCCAAATTGGAGACCGCCCTGGCCCAGGTGCGTCTGGCCGAGGCGACGCTGAACGCGGCCAAGGTGAGGCTCGGCTACACCCAAATCCGGGCCGACTGGAACAAGGGCCCGGAAACCCGGGTCATTGGCCGGCGTTTCATGGACGCCGGCGCCCAGGCCGCGGTCAACACCCCCATCCTTTCCGTCCTGGACATCAGCTCCGTCCGGGCCGTCATCGCGGTGAATGAGAAACGCTACCCCATGATCACCATCGGCGGCGCCGTCCGCATCGCCACCGACGCCTTCCCCGACCGCTCCTTCGCCGGCAGAATCGCGCGCATCCCCCAGGAAATCGACGTGCTGACCCGCCAGGCCGAGGTGGAGGTGCAGATCGACAACCGCGATTTGGCCCTGAAGCCCGGCATGTTCATCCGGGCCTCCATCGAATTCTCCCGCAGCCTGGACGCCGTCGCCGCCCCCCTGGCGGCGGTGGTGCGCCGGGACGACGGCGGCCGCGGCGTCTATCTGGTCGAGCCGGATCGCTCCCGCGCCGTCTTCCGGCCGGTGAGCGAGGGCATAGCCGACAACGGCTGGGTGGAGTTGCTGGGCGGCGGCGACTTGGCCGGCCGCGAGGTGGTGGTGCTGGGCCAGCATCTCCTGAAGGACGGCATGGCCATCCGGGTGGCCGAGGTCGGCAATCCGCCGTCGGCCGGCAAGGCGAATTCATGAACCTGCCCCGGTTCGCCATCCACCGACCGATTTTCACCGTCATGGTCACCCTGATTGTGGTGATCATCGGCGGCATCTCGCTTACCCGGCTGCCCCTGGATCTCTTTCCGGACATCGCCAACCCGGTGGTCAGCATCCGCACCGAGTACGAAAACGCCGGTCCGGAGGTGGTGGAGGAGCTGGTCACCCGACCCATAGAGGAGGCGGTGGCGTCGGTGCCGGGGGCCGAGGAGGTGACCTCCAACTCCTCGGAGGGCAACTCCAACGTGGTCGTGCGCTTTTCCTGGGGCGTGAACCTGGACGCCGCCGTCTCCGACGTCCGCGACCGCATCGACCGCATCATTAACCGGCTGCCCGACGACTGCGACCGGCCCGTCCTCTTCAAATTCGATTTTTCCTCCATGCCGGTGATTTTTTTCGGCATTTCCAGCGAAATGGATCCAGTGGCGCTGCGCACCCTCATTGACGAGCAGATTAAGTTCCGCATCGAGAGCATCAACGGCGTCGCCTCCATGTCGCTTTTTGGCGGTCGGGAGCGGGAAATCCTGGTCGACATCGATCCCAACCGCCTCAATGCGGTCGGCGTGCCCCTGAACCGGATCATGGAAGTGCTGAAACTCGCCAACGTCAACCGGCCGGCCGGCTATATCGACAGCGGCAACCATGAGATAACCATCCGCGCCCCCGGCGAATTCGCCTCAATGGAGGAAATCCGCGAGACCATCATCGTGGTCAGGGACGGCGGCCCCGTGCGCTTGCGGGATGTGGCCGAGGTTTCGGACGGCATGAACCGGGTGCGCCGGATCTCCCGCATCGACCGGCAGGACGGCATCCGCGTGGCGGTGATGAAGCAATCCGGCTCCAACACCGTGTCGGTGGCCAACCGGGTGATTCGGGAGTTGGAGGACATCCGGCGGGATTACTCCAACCTCAACATCAAGGTGATTATCAACACCGCCGACTACATAAACAATTCGATAGCCAACGTCACCGTCTCGGCCATCGGCGGCGGCGGGCTGGCCATCATTCTGGTGCTGCTGTTCCTCAGGAGCGTTCTCTCCACCCTGGTCATCGCCATTTCCATCCCCATTTCGATAATCGCCACCTTCGCCGTACTCTACCTGGCCGGCCTCACCCTCAACCTGATGACCCTGGGCGGCCTGGCCCTGGGCGTCGGCATGCTGGTCGACAGCTCCATTGTGGTGCTGGAGAACATCTACCGCATCCGGGAGGAGGAGGGGCTGGAGCCGGCTCTGGCGGCGGAAAAGGGCACCGACGAGGTTTACGCCTCCATCGTCGCCAGCACCCTGACCACCCTGGTGGTGTTCCTCCCCCTGGTGTTCATCCGCGGCATGGCCGGGCTGATGTTCAGGGAATTCGCCCTGGTGGTGGCTTTTTCGCTGATCTGCTCCCTCGCCGCCGCCATTCTCCTGGTGCCCATGCTGGCCACCCGCATGATGCGCATGCGGACGGGCCACCCGCGCTCCGGCCTGATCCGCCGGCTTTTCGATCTGAGCGAGCGCGGTTTCCGGCTCATGGAAAACGAGTACCGCGACGCCATCGTCTGGTGCCTGGACCGGCGCTGGCAAACCCTCGGCGTCACCTTCGCCCTGCTGGCCGGCTCCCTGATCCTGTTGAAAAAGATCGATGTGGAGCAGTTCCCCAAGACCGACGAGGGCAACCTGATAATCGACGCCGAGATGGAGACCGGCATCCGCCTGGGTATGATGAACGAGCGCACCGCCTTCCTGGAACGGGAGATCGCCGGCCTGGTCCCGGAAACCCGGGCCATGGTGAGTTCGGTGGGCGGCAATTCCTGGCGCGGCGTCGCCACCCACCAGGCCAGCATCAACCTCCGGCTGGGCACCCGCGAGGAGCGTCGGCGGGCGGGGCTGCGGACGACCGAGCAAATCGCCCGCCAGCTCCGGGATGCTTTCGCCTTTGTTCCCGGCATGGCGATTCGGGTGCGCGAAGGCCGCAGCTTCGGCCGGGCCGGCATGGGCGGCTCCTCCGAGCCTATCCAGGTGTATGTCCGCGGGCACGACATGGACATCTCCTCCGCCATCGCCAACCAGGTGCTGGCGCTTATGCGCAGGATCCCCGGCGTGGTCGACACCCGCATCACCCGCGAGGGGCGGGTGCGGGAGGCGCAAATCCGTATTGATCGCCAGAAGGCCGCCGATATGGGCCTTTGGGTGGAGGACATCGCCACCTTCCTGGAAATCTGCATGGCCGGGAAAACCGCCGCCGAATACCGCGACGGCGGCAATGAATACGACATCGTCGTCCGCCTCAAGGATTCTGAGCGGATGAGCATCGACGAGCTTCTCGGCCTCTTCGTCGTCAATTCGTCCGGCGCCCTGGTTTCCCTCAGGAACGTGGTGGAGGTGGTGGACGAACAGGGGCCGACCGTGATCGAGAGGCGGGATCAACAGCGGGTCGACAATATCCGCGGCTCCCTTTCGGGCGAGCGGGCGTTGGGCTCGGTCATGGACGAGCTCCGGGAGGCGGTGCGGGCCATACCCCTGCCGGCCGGTTTTTCCCTGCAATTCGGCACCGACTACCAGGATCAGCGGGAAATGATGGATGATCTGATTTTCGGGATAATCCTTTCCCTGATTCTGGTGTATATGGTGATGGCCTGCCAATTCGAATCGCTCAGAGATCCCTTTGTCGTGATGTTTTCCGTCCCGATGGCGGCGATCGGCGTTCTGGTCATGCTTTTCCTCACCGGCACCACCATCAACATGCAGTCGTTGATGGGTTGCATCATGCTGGGCGGCGTGGTGGTCAACAACGCCATCATCCTGGTGGACTACGCCGGCCTGCTGCGCCGCCGCGACGGCTACAGCGTGCGGACGGCCTTGGAGGAAGCCGGGCGGCGGCGGCTCAGGCCCATCCTCATCACCGCCATGTCCACGGTGCTGGGATTGATCCCCCTGGCCCTCGGCTGGGGCGACGGAGGCGAATCCCAGGCCCCGATGGCCCGGGCGGTGGTGGGCGGCCTCTTCACCTCGACTTTCATCACCCTGCTGGTGGTGCCGGCGGTCTATTCGCTGGTGGAATCGAAGCGGGAACAGACCGGCGCCACTTCCAAGCGCCTCCAGGCCCGCCCGGGCGACGGGGCGGCGCTGTAAGGCGATGGGGGATCGCAAGTTCATTTTTCAGGCTTGCCTCCGCGCCTTCCCTCGCGCCTTCCCTAAACATCATTCCGAGAGTTGAACTTTCATCATGCCGGGGATTTGATTGATATTGATCTTTTTTGAGCATATACTTTTCGGGTATATTTTCAAGACGGCCGGTTGGGGAAAGGGAGGAAGGCGGTATGGCGATGGACGATGGGGGGGAGGTCGCGGCCGGGGCGTCCCCGCGGACCCAGGCCGACGGAGGCCAGGAGCCGGGGAACGGCATAGCCATGGTCCGGCGCGGTTTGGCGTCGGTCGCCGGCGTCCCCGATCAGGATGAAATGACGAATTCCATTTTGGCCTACGTGGCGGCCGGCAAACTGTCCCATGATGGCGACGCCAGCCGACGGACTTATCTGCGGGCCATCAACAGCCGCTACTGGCGCGTTTTTTACGCCATAATCTCGGCCGCCGCCGCCCAGCGGCGCCATACCCTTGAATTTTCCGACGAGGAACGCCTGTTCATGGATATCGGCCTGATCGACAGCCGGATGCTCGGCGGCGGCGGGCATCTCCAGATCATCCGGCCGCTCCTGGCTAAATTGGCCGAAAAGGGGCCGGCCGGCTGCTTCTACCTTAGCGAGTGGCTAGCCCAGTCCTACCAGCAGACGCAACTCGAGTCCACCCTCTCGCGCGACGAGGCCAAGCTGGAGACCGACGCGGCCGGAAAAATCGCCGAGATGCGCGGCCGCGTCCTTTCCCGCCTCACCCATTGCCTGACCGGCCTCCCGGGCATCCCCCTCAAGGTTTCGGAGGCCATGCGGGACGGCAAGATGGATCGCGGCGTGATCGCCAGCGGCGTGGAGGCGTTGCGCAACCCCAGGCGCAAGTCTTTCCTGCGCCGGCACAACCTGTGGCTCCTGCGATCCCAGGTGCTGGAAAAGGCCAAGGCGCGGGCGCGCGGTCCCAACGACCTCCGGCTGCTGGGATTGCTCGACGAACTTTACGTTCGGGAATGGCGCGACAGCTATGAGGGGTTCATCCAGGGAAACACAGTCGGCAAGCCAAATTCGAATAACGCCAAATTCCTCACCAGCACGATTGATTCGCCGAACGCCAACGTGGACGCCATCATGGGCGAAGCCAGGCAATTGCGCCTGCGCCTGGCGCTTATGGACGCCATTGACGGCAAGGACGGCCCCGACATGACGCTGCAAAGCGGCGGCAACCTGCTGGGAAAGGCGGATCTAGCCGCCTTCCTGCCCGTGGCCCAGACCTTTGACCGCTCGCTCGCCGAGATCCCCCCGATCATCGTGGCGCCGGGCTCCGGCCGCGGCTTCTTTTGCTGGGAGAGCGGCTGCCTCATGGTGTGCCTGCGTCCCATGGTGGGCGTGGACGATTCGATAGCCACCGCTCTCGCCTGGTACCGGATGTTGGACGACCGCTTCAACCGGGGCGGGGTTCTGCAAAACGCCTATGCCAAAAAATTCCCGGGCGTCGTCTTCCACGCCGAATTTCCGGCCGACTACCGGGCTTGGCTTTGCCATGCCGTCAAAGGGGAGATTTCGGCCATGAACCCGCAGCGTCGGATGTTTTTCCGCGATTTCATCGGCCCGGACATCTCCGGCCCCATGCTTCCCGCCAACCTCCGCAACATCGGCCCCCAGACCATGGCCATCATCGCCCGGCGGCTGGAAAAGCAGATCGCGGCCGGCGACAAGGACGTCAACCTGTACCGCCGCCTCGCCGCCATCTACTGGCAGCAGGGGAACATCCAGGCGGCCAGCATCCAATACACCGCCGCCATGGGCTTGGCCCCCAACGACGGCGAGACCATTTTCGCCACCGGCATGTTCATGCGCTCGAACGGAGATGTCGAGGCGGCCAACGAGTGTTTCCGCTTCGGCCAGGAACGGGCGGCCGACAGTCTCTGGGGCATTTATTGCCGGGACGCCCTGGAAAATCTGTTGTAGGGGGAAGTATGGGGGTTCTCCAGGCCGCCGAGGCGGCGGCCGAGTCGTCCGGCGGCGGGATTTGGCAATTGGCCATGATCCTGGCCGCTATCGGCATCCTGGCTTTTTTTTCGCGCTGGCGCAAGGCGCGTACGCCTCCCCCGGTGAACCTGGAGCGGTTGCGGCAAATTGATCGCGAACCTGATCGCCATCGCGACGCGGCCGACAAGGCGATTGTGGAGCTTTTGGAAACCAGCCGCGCCTTGAACGCCCAGGTCGACACCCGCATCCGCATGCTGAACCATCTGCTGAAAGACGCCGGGGAACAGGCGGCGAGATTGGAAAAATTGCTGGCCGAGGCGCGAGGCGTCGCGTCGGTCGGAATAGCCGCGGCCGCCGCTCCCGGCCGCGGCCCGGAAACGGGGCGGCCGACCGGCCAATCCGGGCCGCCCAGGCGTACCGAACTCCAGGAAAGGATATGCCGGTTGCGCAATGAGGGGAAAACCCTGACCGAGATCGCCAAGGGCGCCAGCCTTTCCATCAGCGAGGTCAGGTTCGCCCTGGAAAGCCTGGACGGCTTCGCCGGAGAAAACAATGCCTGACGCCGCCGGCGCTCCGCCTCCGGACGGACGGGACGCGTACGGGATGCCGATCCTCGCCCGGCTTTTCTCCGGCTGGCGCTCCGACTGGTTCGAAGCCGAGCAACCGCGATTGTCCCGGCGGGTGGCGCTCAAATGCCTGCGGCCGGAATTTGCCGCCGACCCGGTCGTCCGGGAGGGCTTTTTCGAGGCCGGACGCCGGGCGGCGATGATTACCCACCCGGCCAGCATCCCCATCATCAACCTCTATCCCGGGGAAAACCGCATGGCTTTCGAGCTGGCCCGCGGCAAACCCCTCCGGGAACTGGCGGGAAGCCTGCCGCCGTTCCGCCTCGCCAGGATGGGGGAGGTGGTCATGGATTGCCTCGCCGTCCTCCACGCCACCGGCCGGAGCCACGGTTGCCTGTCGCCGGGGAACATTTTCCTGGACGGGCAATCGGGCGTCTGGCTGACGGATTTTTTCCAACCGCCGATCCTGGCGCCCGGCGGCGCCGCCCGCGTGGGTTGGCCGGACTTCACCGCCCCCGAGATCCTGGCCGCCGCTCCGGCCGCGGAGGGTTGGCGGGCCGATATTTTCAGTCTGGGGAAATGCCTCGCCTTCGCGTCCGGCCCCGATGCCGCGGCCAGCGGGCCGCTTAGCCTTGCCGCCACCCTCGCCGCCGCCGATCCGGCTCGGCGCGGCGAAACGCCCCAGGATATCCTCGCCGCCTTCCGCGAAATGCGCCTGCGCGAAGAGAAGAAGGCCGGCATCGCCGCCTGGGAGATCCGGCGGGGCAGACGCCTGTACCGCCGGGTGCCGACCGAGTTCGACACCACCCTGCGCCGTCGCTCGGCCACGCCGGTCGAGACGGCGTCGCTTCTTTCGCGCATCCGCGACATCGACGAGAACGGGATTTTTGTCGGAACCGGCGACGAATTGATCGGGGTGGGCAGCATATTGGAGTTGGACTTCTCCCTTCGGGGAACGGAGGACAAAATCCACGCCTTCGGGGTGGTGCGCTGGATGTCGTCGCCGCCCAACCCAAAGGGGGCGGGGGTGCAATTCGTGGAGGTGGATCGCGAGAGTTTGGCGAAGCTTCGCAATTTCCTGGCCAGCGAGCGCAACGGCCGGCGGCCTAAACCCCATCCCTCTGGAGGACCACCCGCAAACCCGTGACCAGCTCCAGCAGATCGGCTTTTTTGGGAAGGGCGTCGGAGATTATCCCCATATCCCCGCTCATATTGAGGCTGAGCCGCAGTTTGCCGCCGACCGCCTCGGCCCGCAGTTTCTTGACCGTTTGCCGGTGGCCTCGATCCAGGACGTCGGCCAGCCGGAGGATGCCGGCCAGCTTGATGACCCTGACCCGATCCCGGCTGGAAAGCGCCATATAGTCGGAGTGCTCGTCCGAGGGCGTTTCCAGGCGGTGGAAGTAGGCGGTTTGCGAAATCAGGGTCCGGTCGTTCTCGTTCAGGCCAACGATGTCGGACCACTTGATGAGGTAGGCGCTGTGCCGGTGGTGCAGGTTCTCGGAAATGTACCCTCCGACATCGTGCAGCACCGCCGCCAACTCCAGGAACAGTCGATCCTGGTCGTCCAGATCCAGCGTGTCCCGGAGCTCGTCGAAGATCGCCAGGGCGAATTCGGTCACCAGCCTGGCGTGGGCGCGATCATAACCGTATCTTTCCCCGACCGCCCGGGCCGAGCGGACCATCTGGCGGCGGAACGAGGTGAGCGGGTTGCCGCCCCGGATGGTCATGCCCATTTCGACCAGCAGCCCGGAAAGCATTTCGGTGTTGGTGAAGGTCACCTCCGCCGCCTCCACCGCCTCGATGAAGCTGTCGAGGATCATCATGGCCGGGATGAGCAGCTCTATGTCGGTCAGGCCCAGGTTGAAAAGCCGGCCCAACTCCAGGTGGCCCAATCCGCAGGCCTGCCCCAGCCTGAGGCGGAGCGGCTCGGCGGCGATGACGAAGTCGTTGGGGCGGCGCTCGGCGGCCGGATCGCCCCGGAAGGCGCGGTAAAGGGAGCGGTTGATGAGGAAAAAGCTGGAAATGCTGTATTCCTGATAGAAATCCCGGCTGGAATTGACGATGTTGGTGGCCATGGCGCGGAGGATTTCCGCCCGCGTCTGGCTTCCCGACTGGCCGGCGGCGTGGAAAAGGCGGGAAGTGCCCAGCCGCTTCACGCCGCCGACCTGGAGATCCTCGCCGCGGAGGATCATCATCTCGGTGGAGCCGCCGCCGATGATCAGGGCCAGGGAATAGTTGCCCTGGCGCTGCCGCAGCCAGGGAAGCAGGGCGTGATAGGCGAGGCGGCTCTCCTCCACGGTGTCCAATATTTCCAGATCGAGCCCGGTGTCGTGCCGGACGCGATCCGCCAGGATGTCCCGGTTGAACGCCTCCCGGATGGCGGACGATCCGACCGCCCGCCGGAATTCCGCGCCGTAGTCGTCGGCCAGGCGGAGGTAATCCCCGAGGATGCTGAGGATGGATCCGAGCGTCTCCGGCAGGATGCGGCCGTGGCGGAAGGTGTCGGCGCCGGTGGAAATGGGATGGGTCAATTCCTCGATGATCCGGATGTCGCCGTCGGCCGGCAACTCGGCGATGTTCATGCGCAGGGCGGTGGAGCCGAGATCAATGCCGGCCATTAGGACCGGGGGGGCCGCCGGCCGTCGCCGCCCCGCCGGACCGACCTCCCTTTTTCCGCCGCTGGCCGCCTTCGCCATGCCGAAACCGCCCTTCCGGATGCTCAGTCCAACGGCATGAGCAAATCCAGCGCCACCACCAGCAAATCATAGCCGGCGTGGCTTCCGGCCGCTATGCCGAACCCCCGCTCAAGGTACACGAAGGCGAAATAAAGCCCCGCCGCCGTCCTGAAGGCGAACGCCGGCAGGACGTTCCAGGCGCCTGACCAATCCGCCACCTCCTCGGGGCCGCCGGGCAAATGATGCGAGGCGGCGAACAGGACGGCCTGGATGCAGGCGGCCAGGAAGTTGCTCCAGCCGCCTTTCAGCCGCAACACTTTGTTCATGAACAGGATGATCGCGCCCATGAGGAGCAGCCGGAAGAAGAATTCCTCGTAAACCCCGGCTCCGCAACTGAGGATCAGGCTGGCGGCCCAGGACAGCCCGCTCTCGCCGCCCTCCAGCGTCGAAAGGAAGGCCGGCCTGATGTAATCCCCGAGTTTCAGCGCCAGCCGCGACAGCAGGAACACCGGCAGCGACAGGATCAGGCTTTCCAGGATCATGAGGAGCCAGGTGTGCGGCGGCGGCCGGCGGGCCGGCTTCCCGGAAAGGGTTTGCGTCAGGATGAAGACGATGATCACCAGCATGAACGAGAGCAGCGGCCCGGCCAGGCCGAAGCGCCCCAAAACGTCGCCGATGGCGATGTCGACGGCGTTGGCCCAGCGCAAGCCGGCGAAGGTGTTCAGCCACCACAGGCCGACGTGGTAGACGATGAAGAGCGGGAGGGTGAAATAGAGGCCGGCCAGCGGGGCGGAACTGTCGGCGAGGTAGCTCTGGTAGCCGCCACGGCTCTCGATCCCCTCCGCCCGCGATAACGGTTCCATTTGCCGTCTCCGCCAAACGCCGGCCTTATTTGGCCTTGGCGTATGAATCCTTCAGGGTGACGGTTCGGTTGAAAACCGGCCGGCCGGGCTTGCCGTCCGGATCGGCCGCGAAGTAGCCAAGGCGCTCGAATTGGCGAACCGTTCCGGCCTGGACATCGCCCAGCTCGGGTTCCAAACGGCAGCCTTGGACGATTTTCCGGCTGCCTGGATCGAAATTGTCGAGCCAACTTCCGCCTTCGGGCGCTTCGGAGGGGTCGGGCGCCGGGAACATGTGATCATAAAGCCTGACCTCGGCCTCGATCGCGTGGGCGGCCGAGACCCAGTGCAGGGTGGACTTGACCTTGCGCCCGTCGGGAGCGTCGCCGCCGCGGCTGGCGGGGTCGCGGACGCAACGCAATTCCGCGATGTTCCCGGACGCGTCCCGCACCGCTTCCCGGCAAGTAAGCAAATAGGCGTAGCGCAGCCGCACCTCGCGCCCGGGCGCCAGCCGGAAGAATTTCTTGGGCGGGTCTTCCATGAAGTCGCCGCGCTCGATGTAAAGTTCCCGCGAAAAGGGGATTTGCCGGCTGCCGGCGGCCGGATCCTCCGGATTGTTCACCGCCTCCAGCCACTCGGTTTCGCCCTCGGGGAAGTTTTCCACCACTACTTTCAGCGGCTGGAGCACGGCCATGGCTCGGCGGGCGCGCCGGTTCAAATCCTCCCGGAGGCAGTACTCAAGCAACTGGAAATCCACCCGGGAATTGGTTTTGGCGATGCCGATGCGTTGGCAGAAATCGCGGATGGCCTCCGGCGTGTAGCCGCGGCGGCGCATGCCGGCGATGGTGGGCATGCGGGGGTCGTCCCAGCCCGACACCCGCCCCTCCTCGACCAGCTGGATCAACCAGCGCTTCGACAGTACGGTGTGGGTGAGGTTGATGCGGGCGAACTCGATCTGCCGGGTGGGGAAGACCGGGAGGTTGGCGATGCACCAGTCGTAGAGAGGCCGGTGGTTTTCGAATTCCAGGGAGCAGCAGGAATGGGTTACCCCCTCCAGCGCGTCCGACAACGGATGGGCGTAGTCGTACATGGGGTAGATGCACCACTTGTCGCCGGTTCGGATATGGCTGGCGCGGGAGATGCGGTAAAGGACCGGATCCCGCATATTCAGGTTGGGATGGGCCATATCGATTTTGGCCCGGAGCACATGGGCGCCGTCGGGAAATTCGCCCGCCCTCATGCGGCGGAAAAGATCGAGGCTTTCCTCCGCGCTCCGGCCGCGGTGGGGCGAATCCTCGCCCGGGGGGGTGATCCCTTTTTCCTTGGCCCCGGCGGTGCCTCTGCGAATGCGGATCTCCTCGGCCGATTGGCTGTCGACGTAGGCTTTGCCGGCCAGGATCAGCATTTCGGCGAATTCGTACAGCTTGTCGAAATAATCGGAGGCGTAGAAAAGGCGATCCCCCCAATCCACGCCCAGCCAGCGGAGATCGGCGAGGATGGCGTCGACGTATTCGGCGTCCTCCTTGGCTGGATTGGTGTCGTCGAAGCGCATGTTCATCAAGCCGCCGTAGGATTGGGCCAGGCCGAAGTTGGTCAAGGCCGCCTTGCAATGCCCTATGTGCATATAGCCGTTGGGTTCCGGCGGAAAGCGGGTGCGGACGTGATCATAGCGCCCGCTTTCCAGGTCGGCGTTGATCATTTCCCTGATAAAATCGGTGGCGGGAACGGGTTTCGCGGTCATGGAGCGGATATCCTCCTGCAAGAATCCAGTAAACGGCCGCAAGGCCGTTATCCGGGCCCGGACGCTTTTTTCGGATTGTCGAAGGTCGTTTTCACGCCTTGTCTTTCCTGTCCTTGTTGCCGCCGGGTTCGGGGCGGCCGCGCCGAAGGCGAAGCGGGAATCAGGCCGGGGCGTCCTTCCGTCCGGGGTCGGCCGCGGCCAAAAGTTCCGCCTCCACTCCGGCGGGGGCGCTTTCCCCGCTTTTCCCCAGCGGCTCCAGCGCCGCGTCGGAGCTTGAGTCGAAGCCGATGGCGCCGTTCTCCAGGCGCACCGTCACCTTGCTTCCGGGGCCGATGACGCCGGCGAGGATTTCCTCGGCTATCGGATCCTCAAGCATGCGGTTGATGGCGCGGCGCAGGGGGCGGGCGCCGAAGTCCTGGTTGTAGCCCTTTTCGATCAGGTGGGCCCGGGCCTCGGCGGTCAGTTCCAGGCCGATGCATTGTTCGGCCAGGCGTTTCTTCAGGCCCGATATCTCGATTTCGATGATCTTGTCCATGTCCTCCAGGCTGAGATAGTTGAAGACGATGAACTCGTCCAGGCGGTTGATGAATTCGGGCCGGAATTCGCGCTCCACCGCGTCATGCAGGCTTTTCTTCAGCCGCTCATAGTCGGAAGTCTCGCTTTTCCGCTGGAAGCCCAGGGAGCCCTGCTTCTTGATGAGTTCGGCTCCGACGTTGGAGGTCATGATGAGGATGGTGTTGCGGAAGTCCACCTTGCGCCCGTACGAGTCCGTGATCTTGCCCTCTTCCATGATTTGCAGGAGGATGTTGAAGATGTCGTGGTGCGCCTTTTCCAGTTCGTCGAGGAGCAGGACGGAGTAGGGGCGGCGGCGCACCTTCTCGGTGAGTTGCCCGCCCTCCTCGAAGCCGATGTAGCCGGGAGGGGCGCCGACCAGGCGGCTCACCGAGTGCTTTTCCATGTATTCCGACATGTCGATCTGGATCAGGGCGTCCTCTTCGCCGAACATGAATTCCGCCAGCGCCCGGGCGAGGAGCGTTTTCCCCACTCCGGTTGGGCCCAGGAACAGGAACGCGCCCATGGGGCGGCGCGGATCCTTGAGGCCGGCCCGGCTGCGGCGGACGGCGCGGGCGATGGCGGAGATGGCGTCATTCTGGCTGATCACCCGCTTATGCAGCTCGTCCTCGAGTTTCAGCATCCGTTCCTGCTCCTTGGCCTCCAACTTGTGGAGCGGGATGCCGGTGATGGACGAGACGACCTCGGTCACCGCCTCGGCGCCGACCAATCCCTTGGCCTGGTGGGTCTTCTCTTTCCAGGCGTCGCGGATTTCCTTGATTTCGCGCCTGAGCCGCTCGGATTTGTCGCGGAAGCGGGCGGCACGCTCAAAGTCCTGGGCGGTGACCGCCTCCTGCTTTTCGCGCTCCAGGTTCTCCACCTCCTTCTCCCGATCCTTCAGATCGGGCGGCCGGGTCAGCGAGGACAGGCGCACCCTGGCGCCGGCCTCGTCGATGACGTCGATCGCCTTGTCCGGGAGGAAGCGGCCAGAGATGTAGCGGTCCGACAGCTTGACCGCCTCCTCTATGGCCTCGTCCGTGATGGTCACCCGGTGGTGCGCCTCGTAGCGGTCGCGCAGGCCGCGGAGTATGGCCACCGTTTCCCGCGAACTCGGAGGATTGACGATGATGGATTGGAAGCGCCGCTCCAGGGCGGTGTCCTTCTCGACGTATTTGCGGTACTCGTCCAGGGTGGTGGCGCCGACGCATTGGACTTCGCCGCGGGCCAGGGCCGGTTTCAAGACGTTCGAGGCGTCGATCGATCCCTCCGCCCCCCCGGCGCCGACCAGGGTGTGCAGTTCGTCGATGAAGAGGATGACGTTTTTGGCCCGGCGCACCTCGTTCATCACCGACTTGATTCGCTCCTCGAATTGGCCCCGGTATTTGGTTCCCGCCACCATCATGGCGAGGTCGAGGACGACGATGCGCTTGTTGAGGAGGATTTCGGGCACGTTGCCGTTCACGATGTCCTGCGCCAACCCCTCGACGATGGCGGTCTTGCCGACGCCGGCTTCGCCCAGCAGAACCGGGTTGTTCTTGGTGCGGCGGGAAAGGATTTGCAGCACCCGCTGGATTTCCTTGGCGCGGCCGATGACCGGATCCAGGTCGCCGCTCCTGGCCAGTTGGGTGAGGTCGCGTCCGAAGGAGTCCAGCGCCGGGGTGGAGGTGTCGGCGGACGGCTGCGCCGGCCCGCCGCCGCCGTGGCCGACCGGCTGCTCCTGGGGGGGTTCGCCGCCCAGGAGCTCCATCAATTCGCTGCGGACGTCGTCCAGCTTGACGTTCAGGTTTTGCAGGGCCTGGGCCGCCATGCCGTCGGCCTCGCGGAGGACGCCCAGCAGGAGATGCTCGGTGCCGATGTAGTTGTGCTCCAGGTTTCTGGCCTCCTCCATGGCGAGTTCCAGGACCTTCTTCGCCTTCGGGGTGAAGGGCAGGCTGGAGGCGGAGGCGGCGTTTTCGCCGGGGGAATTGATGTAGCGCTCAACCTCCAGGCGGAGCTTTTCCAGATCTACGCCAAGGTTTTCCAGCACATTGGCGGCGACCCCCGACCCCTCCTTGACGATGCCGAGGAGAATGTGTTCGGTTCCGATGAAGTCGCTCCCGAGGCGTTCCGCCTCCTGCCTGGCGAGGTTCACCACCTTGCGGGCGCGATCCGTGAATTTTTCCAGCATACGGCCTGACTCCTAAGCGGGACGC
>JAISYD010000211.1 GCA_031270145.1 Planctomycetota bacterium | reverse complement strand
AATGGCTCCAGGGGATCTTTGGAGCGCACTCCGCGGATGCGGAACGCCTTTACGAGCCCCGACCCATGGAAACAGAGGCCGGCGTCGACCCGGGGAAGTTGCCGCCGGTATTATCCAGTTCAGCCGTATCGCTTGGGGAGAAGCCGATCACATGAATTGGCGGGGGGGGAGCACGCCTTTTTGGTTTCTGATCGTCGTTTCGGCCGTTTCGGCAATTTCCGGCGGCCCGGGCATTGGGGGCGACGGGGTTCCGGGGCCGGGATTCCCCCGGCCCCAAACCCCGGCCCCGGTTGGCGAAGCCGCCCCGGCCGCCGGCGTTAAAACCAGGGTCGTTCCCGCCTCGGCGGCGGAATTCGAAAAGCAGCCGTTCTCCTTTTCCGCCCCGGCCGAAACCCGGGACCGGCAGTCCCGCAACCGGCCGGCCGGGTACAGCCTGCCTTCGATCCTCCCGGTACTATTTTACCTGACCCTGCTTTGCGCCATCTTCGTGGGCATACTTTGCCTCGCCAAAAAATACCTGCCCGGCCACCGCCAGTTGTTTTCCCATCCCGCCCTGGAAATCCTGGGAAGAACGCATCTTGATCACCGACGCTACGTCTCCCTCCTGCGGGTCGGGAAACGCGTCCTGGTCCTGGGCGTCTCCCCGGATGAAATCAACACCCTCTCGGAAATCACCGAAGAGGAGGAACTCCTGGGCATTCTGGAAGTTGCTAGGCCCAAGTCCGAAACCGGCAAAAACCTCTTCGGCCGGCTGTTCCGGCAAAAGATCTTGGAGACGGAGGCGGGGGAAAACCTCGCCGCCGGGGAAATCAAGGCGCGGGAAATCGGCGAACAGGCCGCCGGCTTGCGCCGAAAAATGGCCGCCGGCATCGGAGACCCAAGTCCCGGCCCGATGCCGGAACGGATTCTGCGACCCGAACTACCGGCGAAAAGGAGGAAAAATCTATTGGACGCGATTGGCTAAGGATCTGTCCATAAATAACTTATACATGTTTAGACCAGGAACCGAGTCGCGGCGGTAAATTTTCGCCCGTGGTTGGGCAAAAATTTACGAGAGCGACGTTGGTGACGCGGTATAAACATGTATAAGTTATTTATGGACGAACCCTAATCGGACCGGGGGGAACGGGGCGGTTTCGGCAAAGTTTTTCGGGGAGGGCGCGGACGGGCATGGCAAGCGGGGTGAAGACTTACCAGCGGACCGGGAACAGGGGGGGAGCCCTGTTTTTTTTCCTGGCTTTTTCAACTTTATCCGTAAAAACAACCCCGGCCGCCGACCTGGGGGTGGCGCCCCGCGAACCCCGGGAGGCGCTGGAGGAGTTGGGACGCAGCGAAATGGATTTCGTCCCGGCGATCGAGCGGGGGGATCCCAACTCCGACGGCCTGCTCTACCTTCCGCTGCCGACCATCGAAAACGGCAGCCTGGTCCCGATGGAGAAGGCCGAACAGCTTTCCTCGATGCTGCAAATCGCCGTCATCCTCACCATCATCACCCTGTCCCCCAGCATACTCATCATGATGACCAGCTTCCTCCGCATAACCGTGGTCATGGGGTTTGTCCGCCGGGCCATGGGGACCCAGTCGCTGCCGCCGGATCAGGTGATGATGGGACTGTCGCTGTTTCTCACTTTTTTCATCATGTGGCCCACCTGGAAGGCTGCCTGGAAGGACGGGCTCGCCCCCTATTTCAACGGGGAATACGTGCAGATTTCCCCCGGGGAGATGCGCCGGCTCCGCCAGGCCGAGGCGCTGGAGAGAAGCATGGCGCCCATCCGCAAATTCATGCTCGAGTGCCTGGCCGCCAACGACGGGCGGGAGGAATTGTACTTCTTCCTGGGCGCGGCCGGCATGAAGGACGCGGCCAGCCTGGAAAACCAGGGCCGCCTGCTGCCGGCCGACATTCCCACCACCTCGCTCATCCCGGCCTTCATCTGCTCCGAACTCAAGCGCGCCTTCTGGATGGGATTCCTCCTCTACCTCCCCTTCCTGGTGCTGGACGTGGTAATCTCCTCCATCCTCATGGCCATGGGAATGATGATGCTGCCGCCGGTCATGATTTCGCTGCCGTTCAAGATCATAATTTTCGTCATCGTCGACGGCTGGCGGCTCCTTTTCGAAGGCATGATAACCAGTTTTCCCGTCAGCGTCATCCAGGATCTCATCGCCCCGGCGGCCGGGGCGGTCGGGGCGGGCCTGGGGACGGGCGGTTTCTAATTTCGTACGGGGGCCGGGCATGGTGCCGGAAGTCCAGGACATCATCGACGTGGCCAACGGCATGCTGTGGACCTGCCTCATGCTGTCGCTGCCCCCCCTGCTGACCGCCCTGGTGGTGGGCGTCCTGGTGTCGCTGATGCAAACGGTCACCAGCATCCAGGAAATGACCCTCACCTTCGTCCCCAAGCTGGTGGCGGTGGTGGGAGTGGTGTCGCTGGCCCTTTCCTGGCTTATCGATTTCATAACCAACTACTTCGAGAACGCCTTGCGGATGTTCTCGAGCTATTATTGACGGGCGGGGAAGCATGAGCGAGGACATGTTCCAGGTCAGCCGCATCCTCTCGGCCTTTTTAACCTATGTCCTGGTGCTTCTGCGTTGCGGATCCCTGGTCCTCTTCGCGCCGTTTTTCAGTTCCGAGGTTTTCCCGGGGCGGTTCCGGATCCAGTTCGCGGCGGTTTTCCCGCTGCTGTTCCTTCCCCTGGCCTCGCGGACGGCCGAAATACCGAAAAACCTGGACATGACCCAACTGGCCATCCTCGCCGGCCAGGAATTTTGCCTGGGCATGACCATTTCCTACCTGGGGACGCTCATCTTCACCGGGGTGCAGTTCGCCGGCGAAGTGGCGGGCCAGCAGATAGGCTTCGCCATGGCCAGCGTTCTCGACCCCCAGTCCGGGGTGGAAATGCCGATGCTCGGGTTCATCAACATCAACCTGGCCGTCATGGTCTTCGTGACCGCCAACCTCCACCTCGTTTTCATTTACATCATGATGAAAAGCTATGAATACCTGGGAATCGGCGCCCTCCTGCCGGAGGTCAACCTCAACAGCCCGGCCCTCGCCATGACCTATGTCCAGGCCACCGCCCTTATTCGGCTGGGCGTCCAGATGGCCGCCCCGGTCATCCTGGTGATGCTCCTGACCAGCATCGCCGAGGGCTTCATCACCAAGACCATGCCGCAACTCAACATCCAGGTGTTTGGAATCCCGGTGAAGGTGGCGGTCGGCCTTTGCACCCTGATTTTCCTCTATCCCGCCATCTGCGCCCTGCTGGTCCCCGCCGATTGGCGGTTCAATCTCCAGGAAATGCCCGAGGGTCCGTTCGGGGATTCGCTGACCGAATTGCAACAGATGGTCCGCGACCTGAAGCCGGGATCGGACGGATAGCGGTCGGAAAAGGCCAAGGAAGGATGACGGCAAATGGCGGCCGGCGCCGAAGAAAAGACGGAGGAACCAACCGCCAAAAGGAAGTCGGACGCCCGAAAACGCGGCAACATCCCCAAAAGCCGGGACTTGACGGCGGCGCTGGAGTTGCTGGGGGCCATCTACATCCTGCGCTATATCGGTCCGGCCATGGCCGGATATATGGAAAGTTTCATGCTTAAAATGCTGGGGCATGATTTTGGCGGCCTGCCCATTCCGGAGGGGAAGGAGATTGTCGCCCACGCCGGCGACTGGGGCAAGTGGCTGGCGCTGATTCTGACGCCCTTCCTGATTCTCGCCTGCGTGATCGCCCTGGCCGTCAATGTCCTGCAGGTGGGGTTGAACGTCAGCTTTGAATCGGTGAAGCTCAATCTCGGCAAATTGAATCCGGTTTCAGGGGTCAAGAGGCTCTTCAGTGCGCGGAACCTAGTGCACCTGCTAATGAATCTGGGCAAGCTGGCGCTGGTCATCCCGGTCGCCTGGTGGGTGATAAACCTGGAATTCCGGAACATCCTGCCCCTGTTGGAAATGGGGA
This sequence comes from Planctomycetota bacterium, assembly GCA_031270145.1. Classification (GTDB taxonomy): domain Bacteria; phylum Planctomycetota; class SZUA-567; order SZUA-567; family SZUA-567; genus JAJBSZ01. The sequence goes on along the minus strand of JAISYD010000211.1, from coordinate 80,429 downwards.
CGGGCGGAATCCTGGTTCACCTGGTCGATCGCACCCTGGGACTGGCGAGGAATCTGGCCCTGCTGCTCCTGGCCCTGGGACTGGCGGACTATTATTACCAAAAACGCAAGCACAACAATGAATTGAAGATGACCAAGCAGGAGGTGAAGGAGGAATTCAAGCAAATGGAGGGCTCGCCGGAAGTGAAGTCGAAAATCCGCCAGAAGCAGCGGGAAGCGGCCCAACGGCGGATGATGGCCGAGGTTCCCCAAGCCGAGGTGGTGGTGAGGAACCCCACCCACTTCGCGGTGGCGATTTCCTACAAGCCGGACATGCCGGCGCCCATGGTGGTGGCGAAGGGCAAGGACCGGCTGGCGCTAAGGATCATCGAAATCGCCGAGGCGGCCGGAGTTCCGATCTGGTCGGACCCCCCCTTGGCCCGGGAACTCCACAAAAAAGTGGAGATCGGGGAGGATATCCCGGCGGAGCTTTACGCCGCCGTGGCCGAGGTATTCAGCGTCGTCTTTTCCCCGGAGAAAAAGCGAAGGCTCATGGAGGCGAGCGCGGCGTAAATGAGCGCGATACCGCAACAGGGCAGGGAATTGCTGAGGCTCTCGGGCGACCGGCTTATGCGGCTGCTGGGGCGCGAAGGCAACAAGAACATCCTGATCTCCGTCTTCGTGATTTGCGCCCTGGCGGCCATGCTGGTGCCCCTGCCCGCCTTTTTCATGGACATCGCGGTCGGGATCAACATCCTCCTGGCCCTAATCCTCCTGATGATGACCATCTTCGTGGAACAGCCGCTCAACTTCAGCACCTTCCCCTCGGTGCTGCTGGTCCTGACCCTCTTCCGGCTGTCCCTGAACATTTCCTCCACCCGCCTCATCCTCAGCCGGGGGCAGGAAGGCATCGGGGCGGCCGGCAACCTCATCGCCACCTTCGGCGCCTTCGTGGGGGGCGGCGGCAGCGTCGAGGGCATCAACCGCCTGAGCTCCCTGGCGGTCGGGGTGACCATCTTCATCATTCTCGTGATTATCCAATACCTGGTCATCACCCGGGGCTCGACCCGGGTGGCCGAGGTGGCGGCCAGGTTCACCCTGGACGCCATGCCGGGAAAGCAGATGGCCATCGACGCCGATCTCAACTCCGGCATAATCACCGAACAGGAGGCGGTCGCCCGGCGGCTGGAAATCCAGCGCCAGGCCGCCTTCTTCGGGGCCATGGACGGCGCCGCCAAGTTCGTTTCCGGCGACACCGTCGCCGGCATCATCATCACCGGCATCAACATCCTCTTCGGCTTCGTCATCGGCGTCTTCATCCACGGGATGGAGTTCGTCGAGGCGGCCAGGGTATTCACCATCCTGACCATAGGCGACGGCCTGGCCGCCCAGATACCGGCCCTGCTCATCAGCGTGGGGGCCGGCCTCCTGGTGACCCGCAACGCCGAACGCGCCGAGTTCGGCGGCGAAGTCCTGGGGCAGTTCTTCGGGCAGCACAAGCCCATCGCGGCGGCCACGGTGATGGTGGCCGGCCTCGGCCTCTCCGGGCTGGTGGGCCTGACCCCCTTCCCGCCCCTGCCCCTCTTCGTCGTCTCGGGAATCTGCTTCTGCCTATGGCTGGTGGCGCGAAGGTCGGCGGCCGCCGCGACCCTGGAAGCCCGGGAAAAGGCCGAAGCCAAAAAGGACGAGGCCGGGGCGAAGCCGGCCGAGGCCGACAGCGTGGAAAAACTCCTGGCCATCGACGCCCTGGGGGTCGAGGTCGGCTACGGGGTGGTGCCGCTGGTCGACAAGCAGCAGCCCGGCGGGGGCGGGCTGCTGCAGCGGGTGCAGATGATCCGCCAGCAACTGGCGGTGGAGCTGGGCATCATAGTTCCCCCCATCCGCATCCGGGACAACCTCGAACTGGAGGCCAACGATTACGTGGTGAAGATTCAGGGCGCCCCGGTGGCCAGGGGCTCGGTCGAGGCGGACAGGCTCCTGGCCATAGATTCCGGGGCCGCCACCGAAAAGCTCGAGGGCGACGCCACCGTGGAGCCGGCCTTCGGGATGCCGGCGGTGTGGATTTATCCCTCCGGCCGCGAATACGCCGAGCGGGTCGGCTACACGGTGGTCGACGCCGAGACGGTGATGGCGACCCACCTGACGGAAATCATCCGCTCCCGCGCCGCCGAGCTGCTGACCCGGGACGAGATGCGCAAGCTCCTCGAAACCCTGAAGAAAAATTCCCCGGGGGCGGTGGAGGAGGTGGTGCCCGGAATTCTTTCCGCGGCCGAGGTGCAGAAGGTCCTGCAGAACCTCCTCCAGGAGAAGGTGTCGATCCGCAATCTCGGGGCCATCCTCGAGGTGCTGGGGGACGTCGGCCGCCGCACCAAGGACCCCGACATCCTCACCGAATTCGCCAGGAACGGCCTGAAGCGCTGGCTCTGCAACGAATACGCCGCCCCCGGAACCCGCAAATTGCACGTGATCACCCTGGATCCGCGGCTGGAGGAGCAAATTCAGCAGCATGTCGAGCACACGGACGGGGGATCGTTCCTCACCCTGCGCCCGGCCGCCAGCCAGCGCTTGGTGGAGGCCATCTCGGCCGAGGTCCAGCGCCAGGTCCAGGGCGGCAACAATCCGCTTCTCCTGACCGGCCCGCAGGTGCGGCTGCACGTCAAGCGGATGACCCAGGCCCGCCTGCCGATGCTGGCCGTCATTTCCTACAATGAAATTCTCCAGGATTACGAGTCGATATCGGTTGGGATGGTGAAACTCGACTTGAACCAGTAAGGGATCGTCCATAAACAACTTATACAAGTTTATACCGCGTCGCCAACGTCGCTCTCGTAAATTTTTGCCCAATCACGGGCGAAAATTTACCGCCGCGACTCGGTTCCCTGTCTAAACATGTATAAGTTATTTATGGACAGACCCCAAGGGTCCGCGGGACGCTCGGGGAAGTCCCCCGAATGGAAAGGACGCATGGGCGGGGCCGACGGGAAAACCCACATCTTTCGCGGCAAGACCTGCGCCGAAGCCGTCAGCAAGGCCAAGAGCAAGCTGGGGCGGGACATCGTCGTGGTCAAACGGAGAAACGTCCGCCTGGAGACCCTGTTCAGCCGCCTGACCTCGGGGAAACTAGGGGGGGATTCGCTCGAGGTCGAATTGGAGGTGGCGGAGGCTTCCCGGAACGGGAAGGAGGACGCCGCCGCCCGGCCGGACAAGCCGCCGAATCCGTTGCTCCGGACCTACGCCAAGGCCTTGGAGGGACTGGAAAAATACAATCCCGAAACCAGGAAGGCCATGGAATCGGCCGCCGCCCCCTTTTTGCGGCTGGGGGAAACCGCCACCGGGATAACCGGGCGCCTGGACAAACTGCAGCTGGAGCTGGAACAAAGCCGGCGGGAAAGCGCCGACAAATGGGAGGAAATACTTTCCCTCATCTCCCTCCAGGCCCGGGGGGGGGTGCCGGCCGTTTCCAACGAACTGCTGTCCATCCACCGATCCCTGGTCGCCAAGGGCATTGACGAGAACCTGGCCCGGGAAATAGTGGAGGAGGTGGAGGAAACCGGGGACGAATCCCCGGAAAAATTGAACGCCGAGCTTTTCCGGGCGGTGTCCCGGCGCCTGCCGGTCGCCGCCCCGGTGCTGCTCCGGGAGACCGGACCCACCGTGGTGGCGGCGATTGGCCCCTCGGGGATGGGCAAAACCACCACCATCGCCAAGCTGGCCATCCAGTTCGGCGTCAAGGACAGGCGCCGGGTGGGGTTGATCAACGAGGATTTCCGCCGGCCCGGCGCCGAGGGCCAGATCAACAACCTGGGCAGGATGTTCGGCCTGGCCATCGCCACCGCCAGCGGGCCCGGGGAAATGCGCGAGGCGGTGGAATCCCTGGCCGGCCAGGAATTAATCCTCATCGACACCTCGGGGAGATCGCCATTGGACGGGGACGCCATCGGCGCCCTGACCGAAACGCTCCGGGCCGCCGGGGTGCATGAAACGCACCTGGTGCTGTCCAGCCTGGCCTCCGACCGGACCCTGGCCGGACTGGCGGAACGCTTCCGGCCGGCCGGATTCGATCGCATCATCATGACCAAGCTGGACGAATCCCTGTGCCGCGGCGACATCCTCAACGCCATGTCGCGGCTGGCCGACGGCCTGAGCTACGTCACCAGCAGTCCGGACTACTCCGCCCCCATCCGGGCCGCCGACCGCGCCTGGCTGGCCGAATTGATCCTGGGCAATCCCGGAGGGGAAGGAAGAACCGGCGGCGAATATGGAGAAGCGGCGACATGATGGCGAAAAAGATGGCCGGCTTCTTCTCCATCATCGGCGTCATCGTCTTCCTCGGCAACTGGCTGTACTTCTGCCTGCTGCCCAGGGACTTCGACCGGGAGCCGATGACCGCCGAAACCGCCTGGGAGGTCGGCATCTATTTGTCGGCCGCCTTCTTCCTGCTAGGCCTCTTCGTCTCCACCCTTGGGATAGCCCTGGTGCAGGAGGCGCTGGCGGAGAACAGAAGCCGCGACATCGAAAAGAAATTCCGGGCCAAATCGGCCTATGATCTGGCGATGGCCGAAACAATGAAGACCGCCGGACAGTCAAAATCGTAACCCGCCCGGATTCCGTTCCTTGACGGGGTCCGAACCCGGATTCGGGGCGAATAAGCCAAATGGAGGCCGCGAACATGAACGACTACCTTGACGATTACACCCCCCCGCCGCCCCTGGGCGAAAGGGAGGAGACGGAACTGTGGCGGAGATACCGGAAGGAAAACGACGACGAGGCCAGATGCAAATTGATCGAGAACTACATGCCGCTGGTCATCGAAATGGCGGAACGGATGGCCAAGAAACTGCCGACCTTCCTGGACGTGCAGGACCTGTGCAGCTCCGGGAACTTCGGCCTGATCGACGCCGTCGAAAAATTCGATCCCGACGAGGGCGTCAAGTTTTCCACCTACTGCAACCTGCGCATCAACGGGGCGATCAAGGACGAATTGCGCCGGCAGGACTGGCCGTCCCGCCAGGTGCGCCAGAAGGCCAACACCGTCAGGCGCACCCGCGACGAATTGGAAAACCGCCTGGGACGGATTCCCGACGACGGCGAAATGGCGGAATACCTGGGCCTGGACCGGAAAAAATACGACGATCTCCTGCGGGACAGCCAAATCAAGACCATGGTCTCCCTGGACCGCAAGTGGGACGACAACGACGACAACGAGATCGGCCACATTGAAATGCTCCCCGACGCCAAGGCGGCGGATCCGCTGGCCGAGCTTTCCCGGGCCGAAATAAAGGAGGTGGCCCTGCGCGGCCTCTCGGAGGATCAAAAAAGGGTGCTTACCCTCTATTATTACGAGAATCTCAATCTCAAGGAAATCGGCCTGGCGCTGGATCTTTCGGAAAGCCGGGTCTGCCAAATTCACCAGCAGACCCTGGAGTTCCTGAAGAAGAAATTCATCCAGCGCCAGATCACCCCCTTTTCCCTGTGAGTCGACTTTTAGAGCGTGTTGTTAAATACCGGATCGCCCGGGTTAGACAAGGAAAAAGGCGCTGGCAGGATGATTTTTGGCCGGCGGTCAGGGGTAAAAATCATCCGAGAAGCGGCTTTTGACGCAGTATAACCCGACGAGACGGCATTTAACAACACGCCCTAAAAGTCAACTAGCAATGGGTGAGTATCTTGTTCAGGAAATCCTTGGCCCGGTCGGTCTTCGGATTGGCGAAAAACTCGTCCTTGGGGGTGTCCTCCATGATTTTGCCCTCGTCCATGAACACCACCCGGTGCGCCACCTTGTGCGCGAATCCCATTTCATGGGTGACGACCATCATGGTCATGCCCTCGTTGGCCAGCTTCACCATGACTTCGAGCACTTCGTTAATCATCTCCGGGTCGAGGGCGCTGGTGGGCTCGTCGAAAAGCATGGCCACCGGATCCATGCACAGGGCCCGGACGATGGCCACCCGTTGCTGCTGGCCGCCGGAAAGCTGGCCGGGATACTTGTGCGCATGGCCGGAGAGCCCGACCCGTTCCAGGAGGATGTTGGCCTTTTCCGCCGCCTCTTGCCGCGAACGGCGCAAAACCTTGATTTGCGGCAGGAGCAGGTTGCGGAGGATGGTGAGGTGGGGGAACAGTTCGAAATGTTGGAAAACCATCCCGACATGCGCCCTGAGCTTGGCCAGGTTGGTGTTGTAGCCGGTCACCGCCGTCTGGTTGACGATGATTTCCCCCTTTTGAATCGGTTCCAGGCCGTTCACCGTTTGGATAAGGGTTGATTTGCCGCTTCCGGAAGGTCCGCAAATGACCACCACCTCGCCCTTGTCCACATGGGTGGAGCAGCCGTCGAGGACCTTGAAATGACCATACCATTTGGAAACGTTATTGAGATAGATCATGGAATCACGCCCTCAGCTTTTTCAGGGCTACCCGCCGCTTAAGATAGTCGACCGTCTGGGAAGCCAGGAAGCAGGCGATGAAATACATCCCGCCCGCGAAGAGAACCAATCCGGGATAAAGCCCGGCGTTCTTGCCCAGATTGGCCGAGGTTCGGAAAAAATCCCCCAGGCCGATGATGTACACCAGCGAACTGTCCTGGAAAATTACGATGCTGTGGGTGAGGAGAACCGGAATCATGTTGCGAAACGCCTGGGGCAGAAGCACCAGCAGCATCACCTGGGATCGGGTCATGCCCAGGGCCAGGGCCGCCTTGGCCTGGGAACGGGGAACGCTGTTAAGCCCGGCCCGGAAAATTTCCGCGTAGAAGGACGACTCGAAAATCACGAAGGCGGTGATGGCCGAAATCAGGCGGATGTCGGTTTCGGGCGCCAAATTGAGCAGATTGGCCACCACTTGGGGGACCACGAGATAGAACCACAGCAGGATCATGACCTTGGGAATGACGCGAAAAAAATTGATGTAGGACATGGCGAGCCAGCGGAGGGGCGGCAGCGGCGATACGGCGGCCACGGCCAGGACGACCCCGAACAGCATCCCCAGCGCCACCGCCACTCCGGTTATCTGGAGGGTGAGCAGAGCCCCCCTCCATAGCAGCGGGGCGGTCTCCCATATCATCCCCCAATCGATTTCAATCATGCCTTGGTCCTAGGGGTGGTGGACAGGCGGATGCGCCGCTCGACGAAACGCATGATTCCCAGGGTGATTAGGCAAAGGAAGACGTAGGCCAGGGTGATGGCGGTGAAGGATTCGTAGGAATAGGCGGAAAAATCAAGCAGCCGGTAAGCCTGGAACGTGAGGTCGATTAGGCCGATGGTGGAGGCGACCGCGGTGTTCTTTATCAGGTTCAGCGATTCCGAGGTGAGCGGGGGCATGATGATGCGGTAGGCGTTGGGCATGAGGATGTAGCGGTAGGTTTGGGCCAAGGTCATGCCCAGGGCCAGGGCGGCCTTGCGCTGTCCGCCGGACAGGGCCTCTATGCCGCTTCTGACCTGTTCGGCGATGCGCCCCCCGGTGAACAGCCCCAGGCAAATGACGGAAAAGACGAACGACTGGAGGGGGGGATCGATCCGCTTCACCCAAATGCCCAGGTTGCGGGGCAACAGTTCCGGAGCCACCACGTACCAGAGGAAGAACTGGACCAGAAGCGGGATGTTCCGGAAAAACTCGACATAAAGGGTTCCCAGCAACCGCAGGAAACGGTTGGGGAGGGTTCGAAAAATGCCCACCAGGGAACCGGCGATGAATGCCAGGAGCCAAGCGCAAACAAACAGCGCCACCGTGTTCCGAAAACCTTCCAGCAACCACTGATAATACTTGACGCCCCCAAAGGGGGCGTCTTCGAAGAAAATACCCCAATTAAGCCCCATGCTAATCCTTTTTGGCCTTTATTGGAACGCCTTGTCATTGGGGTTGGCGAACAGTTTCTCGAGGGCGTCGGGAACTTCGAAGTTCATGTTCATTCCCCGGGGCGGGATGGGGTTTTGGAACCATTTCTTGAAAGATTCAAGCGCCTTGCCGGAGGTTTGGGCGTCGGCTATCACCTTGTCCACGAAAGCCTTGAATTTTGGATCGCCCTTGCGCAGCATGCAGCCGTAAGCTTCGAAGCTTTGCGGGGTGCCGACGATTATCCAGTCGCCGGGATTGCGCGACTTGGCCCGTTCGCCGGCCAGGAGGGCGTCGTCTATGAAGAAGGCGTCGGCCCGGCCGGATTCCACCGCCCGGAAGGAATCGACGTGGTCGGTGAGACTGATGATGTTCACGTCAAGCTTTTTCTCATCCTTCATCTGGAAGGCGAGCCGTTCGGAAGTGGTGCCGCTGGTGACGGCCAGGGTTTTGCCCTTAAGATCGGGAAAATCCTTGATCCCGGAATCCTTGTGGACGAGAAGGCGGGTTCCGATGATGAAGAGGGTGTTGGAAAAGGCCACCTGCTTCTGGCGTTCCAGGTTGTTGGTGGTGGAGCCGCATTCAAAATCATAGGTGCCGTTTTGCAACAGGGGAATGCGGTTCTGGGAAGTTATGGGGATCAGCTTGACCTTCAGGTTGGGCAGGCCAAGCTCTTTTTTAAGCGCTTCGACAATCAGGTTGGAATAGTCTTGGGAATAGCCGATGACATTCTGGTTGTTGTCGTAATAGGAAAAGGGGACGGATGATTCGCGATGGCCGACGATGACCTGGCCGGTTTCCTTGATGCGCGCCAGGGTGTCGGTGATTTCCCCGGCCCCGGCCAAACTGGCGGACAGACAAAGCAAGGTCAATAGAATGATTTTTTTCACGATTGTCCTCCTCCGGCTTCTTCAAGCGGTGTTCCCGGCCTTCCAGAGGCCGGGAAAAAAATGCCCGGATGCAAATGCCTATTTACGAACCGTCGGGTCGCCGCCCCGGCCGATAGCCAATCCAATCACCCGCCCGGGGTTATAAAAAATGGCGCCCGCCGCGTTTATTGAAAACCCGTCTACGCAATATCTCTTTCCCGAAATTGTCAAGCCAATTTGGGCTCCGGCCCGATATGGAATCCGGAAACCATTATAGCCAACCCCGATAATTATGTCAACCGTGGGATTTTCAAAAACGGCCGCCGTCGTTTTTGGGGAAGGTCCGAAGGTTGCCCCCATGTCTTTTTATTCACTTTACAGTTTTGGGCTTCCGCTCCCGCGAATGTTTTTTGGCCAGGCCGCTTGTTTTCCCGGGCCGGCAAAAAACAATCTCCTTGCGATGCAAGGCGTTATAAACTTTAAAGGAAATCGGGCGGCGGCCGGCGAGATTTTTTTAAAAGCCAACAAGGAAATCGGCGAAGTATTTTGATATGGCCGGCCGTACGGTGTTGGCCAGCGGGTTTTTGGATACGCTTTCGGGCGGACGAAGATCGGGCCGCTGGCCGAGATCGATTACGCCGGCCGGCGGTCACCGAGACCGGCGGGCCTTCCGCCCTCCGGGTGAATTCGGCCGGCTGCCACTCGCTCCGCTCCGGCCTGGGGGTGCGGCTCGCCCACGCCGCCGGCTCCCGCTCCGCCTTTTTTACGGATACTTGTTAAAATCCCTTGGATTGGAAGGCTTGAACAAGCCCTTGTCCTCCATCGACGCCCAGAACATTCCGTTCAGGTACAAACCCGCGCAGGTAAAGGCTACGAACCCGGCCGCCATCAGAAGGTTGATCTCAAGGGCGGCGCCAGCCGCCAACCCGGCGAATCCTCCGATCAATATTCCCACGGCCGTGGTTATGCCGTTCGAGGACGACTCCGTTTTCTGAACCGAGACTTTTTTCGAACCGACGAATCTCTTGGTGCTCATCGTCGTACTCATGGCTTTCTCCTTTTCGAAATCGGGATAAGCCGGCGTTGCATGGCGAACGCCGGTTATCAATCTCCCGCGGTTGGCTCTTTACTAAATGCCGGATCATCGGGTTGGACGACGGTTCCGGCTTTCGCGCCTATCCATTATATATATGTCGGAACCCCTAGCGTTTCCTCCACGCCTGGCCATGCGCGGTCGTCTTGCGGGCCGCGAAATCGAACGCTGACTTGACGGCGATGTTCGTGATCGCGATAAGCATGCCCATGGCGGCGGCGGCGGCGGTGTCGCCGGCGTCGTCCATGTTCACCACCGCCACCGAGGCCAGGGCGGTGTCCGGCGTGTACAGGAAAATCACCGCCGACACCGTGGTCATGGAGCTGACGAAGTAGAATCCGGCGATATCCAATACCGCCGGGAGGCAAATGGGAAGGGTGACGCGAAGGAAGGCGGTGTAAAACGGGATCGCCAGGGATTCCGCCGCCGCCTCGAACTCCAAATCGAGTTGCCGCAGGGCGGTGGAGGCGGTCAGGAAGCCGACGGTGTAAAAGTGCACGATGTTGCAAATCACGAGGAGGGCCATGGTGCCGTAAAGGCCGAACAGGGGGTTGGGGATTTCCAGGCCGAACAGGCGCAGGCTGGGCGAGTTGAACAGAAAGATATAGGCGAGACCGATGACCAGGCCCGGCAGGGCCAGCGGCACGAGCGAGAGAAGCGAGGCGAACCGCCGCAACGTCCGCGAATCCCGGGTCTTTTCGATTAGATAAGCGGAACCAAAGGTCAAGGCGGTCCCGAAGACGGCGCTGTAGGCGGCGAGACGCAGACTGTTCCAGAACGAGGCGTATCCGCCGCCGCCATAATGCGAAAAGTCGTAATGCCACAATCCCGGCCGCAGGTTGTAGGGCCAGGACTTGACGACGGACGCCAGCCCGGCGGAGGCGAATACCGCGAGTATCGCCCCGGCCGCCAGGGCGCAAAAGACGAAGCCAGCCGCGTCGCGGCGCTTGCTTTTCGCCGGACGCAGCGGCGCCGCCCGGGAGCCGATCGCCGCGTTGTGCCGCCGCCGAACCCAACTGTCGGCCAGAAAGGCGAGAAGGGTGGGGGCAATCATGACGAGGCTCACCGTCGCCCCCATGTTGAAGTTTTGCTGCCCCACGACATGTTTGTAAATGTCGGTGGCCAGGACCGGGTAATTGCCGCCCACGACCTTCGGGGCCCCGAAGTCGGTGAACACCATGGTGAAGGAGACGAAGGCGGCGCTGACAAGGCCATGCCGGGCGCCCGGAATCGTTACGGTCCAGAAAATTTCCGGACCGCCGGCGCCCAGCGATTCCGCCGCCTCGTACAGGCGGGCGTCGCCGTCGTCGAGGGCGGCGAGGAGGATCATCGCCGCCGGGGGAAAGGCGAGGATGGCCTCGGCCAGAATGATGCCGGTGGAACCATACAGCCCGATGTCCGCCGAGAGAAACGGGAGGCGGTCGAAAAACCCGGTGGTTATCAACCCCTTCTTGCCGAACAGGTACAGCAGGGAGATCCCCGCAAGCATGGAGGGGGCGTATAGCGGCAGCATGGCCAATTGCCGGAAAACCGGCTTCAGGGGCATGGCGGTGCGGGTGACGGCGTAGGCGAACGCGAATGCCGGGGGCACGGTGATCGCGGTGGCCGCGACCGACACATAGATGCTGTTCCACAACGCCCGGCTGAGGGATGGGCTGCCGAAAAAGGCGGCGAAATTGGCGAAACCCGCGTAACCCCCGTCGGCGTCGGACAGGCTTTTGACCGCCAATTCCGCCAGCGGCAGCGCGAGTCCGATCCCGAGGAAGGCGACGGAACCCCACAAGAGGGCTTTTCTCAGCGCCTCGGAGCCGCTCCCCGGGCCCGCCATCAGTCAATTCCGTCCAGGGGCGGCGTTTCATCCGGTTCGGCGCGGTCGAAGCAGAGAAGGGATTCGGCCGGCAGGGACACGGTGACGCACTCGCCGGACCGCAAGCGGAGAAACGCGTATTCCCGGGGGGGCACGATCGCGTCTAGCCGTTGCGCCCGGGTGGACCGGTTGTTGGGTATTTTCAGGGTCACCCGGTAGGAGGAACCCTTGAATTCCACCGCCTCCACATGGGCGATCAGTTGATTGGCGCCGAAGCCGTCGCGGCCGATCCGCACATCCTCCGGCCGGATGGCGAGGGTGATGTTGACCTTGCCGCTTTCCGGATATCCGGCCAGCGCCAGCGAACAGGAGCCGTACCGCGCCAGGCCGGACTCCAGCCGCCACCTCGGAAGAAAGTTCATGGAACCGATGAAATCCGCCACGAAAGGGGTGGAGGGAAGGCGATAGATCTCCTCGGGGCTGGCGAATTGCGCCAGGCCGCCGTTCACCATGACCACCACCCGGTCGGCCATGGTCAGCGCCTCCTCCTGATCATGCGTCACCATGACGGCGGTGATGCCGAGGCGCCGTTGGAGCGATCGGATCTCCCGGCGCAGGTCGGCCCGCACCTTGGCGTCGAGGGCGGAGAGGGGCTCGTCCAGGAGCAGCATGGCCGGTTCGGTGGCGAGGGCGCGGGCGAGGGCGATGCGCTGCTGCTGCCCGCCCGACATCTGGGCCGGATATTTTCCCGCGCATTCCTCCAGTCCCACCAGCGACAGGAGCTCCCCGGCGCGCCGCCTGACGTCGCGCCGGCTCCAACCCGGCCGCCGTATGCCGAAGGCGACGTTCCGCATGGCGTCGAGGTTGGGGAAGAGCGCGTAGGACTGGAACACTATGCCGACGCCCCGGCGCGAAACCGGGGCGTCGGTGACGTCGAACCCTTCGATGCGGACCGTGCCGGAATCCGGCTTTTCAAGGCCGGCGATGACGCGGAGAAGCGTTGTCTTGCCGCATCCCGAGGGGCCGAGGATGCACACGAATTCGCCCTTGCCGACCGTCAGGGTCACATTTCGGAGCGCCGGGAAGGCGCCGAAACGTTTGTTGATCCCCGATATTTCCAGGCTCCGCCCGGCGAATCCGGCCGCCGGGCGGGGCGAATCGCCGGCGCCGATCAATTCAGCGGGATTCGCTCTTGCCGTCATAGCGTTTGCTCCACTCGGCGAGGACGCGGTCGCGTTCGGACGCCGCCTTGGCGAGATCGTTCTTGATGATGAGGGACACGGGATCGGCGGGATAGCCTTCGGGTACGGGTAAGCCGCTTTCGATCGACGTGATGGGGTAGATGGACGCGTACATCCTCATAACATCCTCCCCGAGGGCGAAGTCGAGGAAGGTTTTGGCCGCGTCCTTGATTTTCGCCTTCCTCACCAGGGCATTGGCCTCGAGATCCCAGCCGGCTCCGGAAGCGGGCCACACCGTTTCCACCGGCTCGCCATTGGCTTTTTGCTTGAGCCCCCGGTAGCCGAAGGAAATTCCTATCACCGCTTCGCCCTGGCCGGCCATCTTGGCCGGTTTCGAGCCGGAATGGGTGTATTGCATGATGTTTCGGTGCAACTGGTCGAGGTAGTTCCAGGCCTCCCTCTCGCCCATGAGTTGAATGAGGGCGGAGACGGTCAGATAGCCGGTACCGGAACTGGCGGGGTTCGGCATGGCGATCAGGCCCTGGTAGGCGGGATTGAGGAGATCGCGGTAGTCCCCGGGCATGGGCAGGCCAAGTTTTTTCAACTCGATCGTGTTGACGACGATGCCGGTTTCCCAAGCCTTGATCCCGACCCAGGCGGGAGGATTGGCGGCGTCCCGAAGCATGGGGTTCACCTTTTCCAGGCGTTTCGGGGCATACGGTTCAAGCATGCCCCGCTTTTCGGCCAGGATGAGGCCGGTGGCGGCGAGTCCCCACACCACGTCGGCCCGGGGATTGTTCTTTTCGGCCAACAGCTTGGCCGTGACGATGCCGGTGGAGTCGCGGACAATCTTGACCTCGATGTCCGGGCGCTGTTTTTTGAACAGTTCGAGGTAGCCAGGGTACTCGTCGTCCTCCAGGGCGGTGTATACCACGATGGCTTCGCCGGCGGAGGGACGGCCCGCCGGCGCGAGGCAGAACATCGTTCCAAGAACCAAGGACATCAATACGGTTTTTCGCATGGCGTTCTCCTTTTTGCGGTCGGGTGGAATAAGCCTCATTCGCGAGCGGCAACCGCCGACGCGGTTGGTCGTTCAAGGGGGGCGATCGATTGGCGATTGTTCCGCGTCCGCCGGCTTTTCGGCGATGGCCCCGGCGACAATCCCGGTTTTTCCGGATGACGTCCCTTCTCGATAGCCAGGCGCGCGGCCGACAATACGAGCGGCATGTCGGCCAGGGAATCAATCACCATATGCGCCCCGGCTTCAGCCATTTTCCCGCGGACGGGGATAAGGGACGCCTCCAGCTCGGCCTTCGTCATTTTTTCAACCGCCCGGCGCGAAAGACCGAGCAGATTGCCGGTCATGGCCACGCCAACCGTCCACACTCCGGCATTGAGTCCGGCCTCGATGTCGGCGATGGTGTCGCCGATCTTAATGACGGCGGACGGCGGATACGCGTTGGCCGCCTCCATGCAACGGAAGATCATCCACGGCGCCGGCCGGCCGGCCGGAACCTCGGCGGCGCAGCGGGAAAAATCGAAGGTCAAGCCCCGCCTCTTCGCGGCGGCCAGGACAATGTCCGTCATCGGCCGGTTGTACCCGGTCGTGGCCGCGACCTTGATCTTTAGCGACCGGCATAGTTCCACCGCCTCCGCCGCGCCGGGAACGACCTCTGAATGGGCCTCCAGCAATTCGGTTTGGATAGGCATGAATTCCTTGAACAGCATGTCCAGGTCCGCGGCGGTGGAATCGCGGCCGTGTTGCTTTCGCCATTGCGCGGCTATCGGCGGCAGGGAAAGCATGCGTTCGAGGTGATCGCGCTTGTCCATGCCCATGGGCCCGCGGGTTTCGGCTTCCGAGGCGATCACCCCATGCCGGCCGAAAACTTCGATGAACGCCGCGAGGGGGGCCCGGCTGCCATAATCGACGGTGGTGCCGGCCAAGTCGCAGACAACCAGGGAGACGGGGTTGGTTTTCATTCGGGGATCTTTCCCGGGGCCATGGCGACGCCCATTTTCGCCAGCGACCTGCGCATGGCGTCGATGAGGCAGGAGACATCGGACGGAGCGATGCGGCCGACGTTGCCGACGCGGAAGAGATCGGCGTTGTCGACCTTTCCCGGATAAATGACGAAACCGTCGTCCCTGAGGAGGTTGTAGAAATTGTCAAAGGAGAAGGCGGTATTTCGCGGATACCGGAAGGAGGTTATTATCCAGCCGTGGTCGTCCGGGGCGAGATATTCCTCGAAGCCGAGTTCGGCCATTCCCTCCCTCAGGGTCCGGCAATTCCGGCGGTAGCGCTTCATCCGGGCCTCCACGCCTCCCTCCGCCTCCAGTTCGAGAAGCGCCCGATGGAAGGCGAGGACGGCGTGGACGGGGGGCGTGTAGCGGAACTGCCCGTTCCTCCGCATGTCCTCGTTTTGCGCGTGCAAATCCAGGCACAGGCTGCGGGCATTGCCGGCGCTGGCCGCCAGGGCCTTGTTCTCGACTATGACGAAGGAGAACCCGGGCACGCCCTCGACGCATTTGTTGGCCGAGGAGACGAGCCAGCGGATATCCCACTTGTCAATCTTTATCTCCGCCGCCCCGAAGCTGGACATGGCGTCGACGATGAAGACGCGCTTCCGCTTGGAGACGATTTTGCCGACCTCCTTGACCGGGTTGAAAATGCCGGACGCCGTTTCGCAATGGACCATGGCCACGTGGGTGATGCCGTCGTCGTTTTTCAGCCTTTCCCCGACGTCCTCCGGCTTGACGGGGGCGTTTTCCGGATAGTCCAGCGTTTCCACCGGCATGTTCATGACCCGGGCCATATCGGAGATGCGTTTGCCGTAGGCGCCGTTGATTGCGACCAAAAGCTTGCCACCCTTTTTGGGAACGGCGCAACCGACGGCCGCCTCCACGCCCATGCTGCCGCAGCCTTGCATCAGGACAACGGTGTATTTGTCCCCGTCCACCTCCGCCAGATCGAGAAGCCGTTTTTTGACGTCGAGGACGATTTTCAGGAAATCGGCGTCCCGGGCGCCGAGATCGCGCAACATGGCCGTCTTCACCGCCGGACTGGTGGTCAAGGGGCCGGGGGTGAACAATATCTTGTCCTTCCATGACTCGCGCGGCATGGCGATTGACCTCCCTTGGGGGAACACCGGTCCCGTATCGGCGCCGGATCGTATTTGGACCACGAGCGGGAGTATATCCCCGATTGTTGGAAAATTATGAGGATAGGGTTGGAAACGCGTTATTTCCGATCTCCGCAACGAGGGCGGATTTTTCCCGGATGCGGTTCAATCCGCCGGGAGTTTCCCGGCGATCCTTTTCCCGGCGTCGTCCCGCCCTTGCCGAAGCCCCGCCTTCAGGCTTCGCCGCCGGGATTAATTATGGCAATTTGAACGCCGTTTTGGCCGACAAATAATAAGGGAACCTCATACGGTCTTTTGGATGTTCCCCAAGCATCTCCATTCCGTCGGGAAGGGAACTATAAGTCCATGCCGTATTTCCGCCTCGCTTGGCGGTACGCTGTCCGCCGCCCGGTAAATTTTATCGCCGTGCTGGCCATCGGCCTGGCCCTGGCGGTGCAAATCGTCGCCATGGCGGTGTTGGACGGCATGCTGGCGGATTTGGAGCAGCGCCTCATGAATCTGGGCGAACAGGTGACGGTCAGGCCGGAAGGCGGCTTGCTGGACAAGGCCGATTTCTCGAGGGCGGCCGGAGCCGTGGAAAGCCTGGACGGGGTTCTGGCGGTGACCCCCCTGATTCAGAAGGCGGGCTTCCTGAAGTCCGGCGGCGGCGCCGAATACGTCTGGGTCCAGGGAATCGATTTGGCGTCCGAATTGGCCCACAGCTCCCTGGCCAGGCACCTTATTTCCTATAAGCCATCCCGGGCGAATCCGGCTTGGGGGACTACTGGCCCCAGGCCCGGCCTGTTCATGGGAGAACAACTGGCCCGGCGCCTTCAGGCGGCTCCGGGGAGCGAGATCGAGCTTTTTTACGCCGAGCGGAACCCGGACGGCGGCTTGACCGCCAGATCCCGCGCTTTTGAAATCGTGTCCCTGTTCCGGAGCGGCAGCTTTGAAAAGGACAATTACGGCGTCTATATTCCCATCGGGGAAGCCGGAAAATTTTACCACGCCGCCGATTATCCGGACGCGGAATCCCGGGTGGAAATTTTGGTCGCCTGGCTGGAAAATCCCGCCCTGGCCGACGAACTGGAATCGGACATCGTCCGGGCCGCGCGGCTGGCTCTGGCCGGAACCGGGCCGGAAGGGCCGGTCCTGGTCTCGAATACCTGGCAAAAGCGCTGGGGCGAAATCGCCCGGGGCATGAAACATGAAAACAACCTGATGGAATTGGTGTTGTTTCTGAACGACGGGGCCGGCGGCTTTTGCGTCTTCGCCATTTTGGTCACCCTGGTCAGCCGGCGTCTCCGGGACGTCGGCCTGCTCCGCTGCCTGGGAGCCACCCGCCTGGGGGTGATGACGGTTTTCCTTTGCGTGGGATTGCTGCTCGGCGCCGCCGGGGGGCTGCTGGGGGGAATCCTGGGGACTTTCCTCGCCGGTCCGCTGAGAAGCGAAAATGTCGGCGGAAACAGGCGCCTGGCCGCCGGCGGGGCCGTGACGGCTCCTCTTTCCGGCCTGGAAACGGCGGCCGGAAGGCGCCCCCGCATAGACGTCTACTATGAAAGAATCACCGGCCAGCCGCTGTATCCCCCCCGCCTGTTCGGCCTGGCCGGGGAGGCCGGCCTGCCGCTGGTAATCCACCCCTGGAAACTGGCGCTGTATTTCGGGGCCGCCGTATTGGTTTCCGTGCTGGCGGCCGGCTACCCGGCCGCCTGGGCCGCTTGCCGGGAGCCCATGTCGGCCCTGCGCGAGGATTGAAATGGCGGGAAACGTCCTGGAAGCCGAAAAACTTTCCAAAACCTACCGCGACGGGGAGAAGAGGCTCCCGGTCCTGCGCGATCTCGACCTGGCGGTGGCGGAGGGCGAGGTGATCGCCATTGTC
This sequence comes from Planctomycetota bacterium, assembly GCA_031270145.1. Classification (GTDB taxonomy): domain Bacteria; phylum Planctomycetota; class SZUA-567; order SZUA-567; family SZUA-567; genus JAJBSZ01. Next base: position 62,679 of record JAISYD010000211.1, on the reverse strand, counting down.
GGGCGCAGCGGCTCGGGGAAAACCACCCTCCTCAACCTGTGCGGGCTTCTTGACCGGCCCGATACCGGGGAAATACGTCTGCGCGGCCTTCCCGCCTCCCGGCTGCCGGATTCCCGGCGGACCGCCCTTAGGGGACGGGAAATCGGCTTTGTTTTTCAAAACTACCATCTGCTTCCCGATTTTTCCGTGCTGGAAAACGTCATGCTAGGCGCCGCGCTCAGCGGGTTGGGCATGGGGGGGCGGAGCCGCCGGGGCGCCCTTGATTGGTTGGAACGCCTGGGACTGTCCGGGCGTCGGGATCACCGCCCTTCCCAGTTGTCCGGGGGCGAGAGGCAACGGGCGGCCATCGCCCGGGCGCTTCTGCCCGGCCCCGGATTGTTGTTGTGCGACGAGCCGACCGGCAATCTGGACGCCGATACCGGGGAGGAGGTGTCGGCCTGGCTGTGGCGGATGGTGGGGGAGGCCGGCATGGCCGTGATTGTCGTCACCCATGAATCGGCCCTGGCCGCCAGGGCCGATCGGATTTTCCGGCTGGAAGCCGGCCGGCTGGCGGCGGTGGCGAGGGCGGGGGGGATTTGAAGCCTCCGGAAATGGTCGGGGCTGGGAAAGGCGCGGATATGGCGGGCAAGCTTGGGGAAATTCTGTTTGGTTACGGACGCGGCCGGGCGGGTTCGATTGCCGCCGGTCTGGCCGTCCTGGCGCTGGCTCCGCTGATTGGCGGCTGCGACGAGCGGCTGTTCAGTTACCGGACCGGCGACGGCCCCCCTCCGGCTTCCCAAAAGGTCCTTATCCTGCCGTTCCTGGACACCCGCACCTTCGTGGATCCCGGGGACGCCCATAAGGACGATTTAGGCGAACACGCCCGGGAAATTTTCGCTTCCGCCCTGCGGAGCAGCAAATTCGGCCCGGCGGTGGAAATACTGGCGCCGCCCTTGCCGCGCCGGGAAGCTTCCCTCACCAATGCCCAAGCCGCTGAAATCGGCCGCCGGCAGGGGGCGGATTTGGTTGTGGCCGGGCAGATTTTCAGTTTTACCGGCACCAGGGCCGCCAGCATACCTTCCCGGGCCGGAATGTTTGTCCGGGTGATCGACGCCGACCGGGGGGTGCTGCTGTTTGTGGGAGACAACTACCAGGCGGCGGCCATGCCCGGCGCCGCCGGCGGCCGGGAGCGCCAGGCTCGGGCCGTGGCGGCGAGGATAATCGACGGCTTCTTTCAACGGACGGCGGCTTCCCTGTCGCGCCTGGGATTTTCTTCCGACCAAGCCCTGGCTTCCCTTATAGCCGGGCGATACCGGAATGAGCCGGCGAAAGAGGATTATCCCGGAGAGGGCGAAGCCGACCCACCCCTGCCGATGCCGCCGCCGTTTCTGGAATCGGAAAGGGAGGAAGAAGTTACGGATCCGGGGATCGCGGCCGAAAGCGGCCCGATCCCGGAATCCGGGGATGCCGCGACGGTCGCCGAAACCGGCGGCGGCGAGTCCGGAGCGGAGGAGGAGGCGGAAGAACGGTTCGAGGCGGGGGCGGACGATTCGCCGTCGCCGGCCGATATTGGGGAACTTGACGAACTGGCTCTCCGGCTTACCGGGGACGATTTGGCGGCCGACATATTTGCCGAAGGCGAAGAACTATTGGCCGAAGCGCTGGCTTTTCGGCCGGTGGTGATCGGCTCCGGCCGGACGGCCGAGACGGCGGCCGGCGAATCGGAGTCCCTGGCGGAAACCATCGGACCGCCTGATTCGCCGGAACCGGGAGGGCCGGAGGCTTTGAAGGCGAATCCGGAGGGTCTCGATTCCGCCCCGGAGATTTCGCCGGCGGAAATCGCGGCGGAAAATCCTTCGGTCGCGGAAACGCTTTACGCCGATGGTCCGGTGGTCAGTCTTCCCCTTGTTTCGGAACAGCCATGGCTGGCAAGCGGGGACCCGCGGACGGCGGCCCGGGCGTCGAAGGAATTGGGGGGGAAGGAAGTCGGGGTTTTGTTGCTTCCCTACCATGATCGCGACAATCCCAACAATCTCATCGCCGCGACCGGGGGAGGGGAGGTGGTGACCGGGGTTTTCGGAGCCGGACTGTCCGGGGTTTCCGGCCTCCGGTTGCTGTGGGACGCCACCGGCCAGGCCACCCATGACCAATTGCTCAGTCCGGACGAGGCGGTGCGCATGGGCCGGATTGCCGGAGCCGATTTCGTTGTCCGGGGGCAGGTGGTTGAATTCCGCCGTTCCCAGTCGGTTCCCAGCCTTTATTCGGCGGTCATTTCCACCGCCATCCTGGCGGCGCAAATCATGTTCGCCGAAATGACCGGGGTCGATGTGGCGACCGAGGTTTACCGGGTCTCCGACGGCCGCTGCGTAGTTTCGCGCCGGGATCGGGCTCAGCAGAAATATGTGGTGCAGGCGGAAAAAACCGTACGCCGGATAACGGCCGGCGTTGTCGCCGGCCTGGCGGAGGTTTTCCGGGAAGAGGATCCCCCGGAGATGGATCCCCTGATCGATACCCTTCTCCCGGTGACGGTTTTCACCAATCCCCGCCGGGGGAGGCCGGCGGAGGAATTCCCGGCGGCCAATTGAGGGTCAAGCGGTTGTTTCGCCGCGCGCGGTTCCCTCCAGGCGTTTGCTTATGAAGGCGGCAACGGCCGGCCCGGTTAGAAGCACAAAAATGAAACGGCCGGTTTGAACCGCCATGACCAGGGGCACGTCTCCCCCGATCGAGGCGGTGATGATGGCTACGGTATCCATGCCTCCGGGACAGGAGGCCAAGAGGGCGGTCAGGGGATCGATGCCCGCCGCGGCCACGAAAATCCAGGCCAGGATTCCGCAAGCCGCTATCATGGCGAGGATGGTGGCCAAAATGCGGGAAAAGGCGTGCAGGGCATAGGACACGATGGAACGGGTGAAGCGCATGCCCACGTTCCAACCCACCACGCAATAGGACGCGGCGTAAAGTTGCCAAGGCAGGCGCAGGGGGCCCAGCCCGGCGGCGGCGAGAAAGGGAAGCACTAGTATCGGCAATAGCATCGGTCCCGACGGGAAATGGCACAAACCGCGCAGGAATGTTCCCGCAACCGCCAATCCCAAGGCCAGGAATATGGAGCCGGGATCGAAAATTTCCGCCGCCCGTTCCGGGGGCGAGGCGGCTATGGCTATGTCCCAAACCAGCGGCAGGGTGGTGGCGAACAGGGTGACCGTCAGTACCCGCAAATATTGCATGAAGGCGACCAGCCGGGAATCGGCGCCGAAATTTTCCGACATCAAGGTCATCAGCAGGGCCGCTCCGGGCGAAGTGCCCCAGATGGCGGTGGATCCCGGCAATATCCGGGTCCTGGCCAGAAGCCAGCCCAGGAAGGTGCTTATCGCCGACACCGACAGCACCATGGAGATGAAAAATGGCCAGTTTCGCCCGATGGTGTCCAGGGTCGCCGGGGAGATTGAGCCCGCCACCAGGCAGCCGACCATTCCCTGGGCCAGGGAAAAGGCGATTCCCGGCGTTTGTATTTGGCCTTCCGCCAGGGCCATGACGATTGCCGCCCCCATGGCCCCCATGAGGATGCCGGCCGGCAGCCGCAGCGAAACCAGTATAAAGGAAAAAATCAGGGTCAGTCCGGCCAGCAAGGCCCAGCGCAGCCGGGCGGGAAGGCGGGAAAAATCAAGTCGCTCAAGAAATTTCATGCCGCGCCTCCCAAACTGGCGGCGCCGGACTCAACATCGGAGGATTTTAAAGGAAATCAAGCGGGGGTTTGGTTCGATTTCTTTAAAAGTCCACCACCCGGCAAGGTGGCAATTGTTTCACAAGCCCGCCTGGAACCGGCTCTACTTGTTCACCACGTTTACGGGACTGCCCTTGGCGAAGGCGGCCAGGTTGTCCACCGCTATGTTCATCAGCCGGATGCGCGCCTCCTTGGGAGCCCAGGCTATGTGGGGAGTGATATGGCAGTTCCGGGTTCGGGGCAATTTGTTGTCGGGGGCGATGGGTTCAACCTCGACCACGTCCGAGCCGAAACCGGCCACCTTGCCGCTTTCCAAGGCTTCGACCATGTCCTCCTCCACCACTAGGGGTCCGCGGGAGGTGTTGATGATGATGACCCCGTCCTTCATCCTGGCTATGGTCGACTTGTTGATCAATCCCCGGGTGGAATCAAAAAGCGGGACATGCAGGCTGATTACGTCCGATTTGGCCAGGGCGTCGTCGAGAGAGGCGTATTTAATCGAATCGGTTTCCCGGGATTTATCCACATATTCATCGTAGGCAAGCACCTTCATGCCGAAAGCGACGGCGATCCCGGCCACCGTTTGTCCGATGCGGCCAAACCCGATTATCCCCATCGTCTTGCCCGCCAGTTCAATCAGGGGGTAGTCCCAATAGCAAAAATCCTCGGATTTTGCCCAGCGGCCGTTCTTGACCGTCTCGGCGTGATGCGCCACATGATGGCAGAATTCCAGCAAATGGGCGAAAACGAACTGGGCCACGGCGGTGGTTCCGTAGGTGGGGATGTTGGTGACGACAACCCCCTTTTCCCTGGCGGCGTCGACATCCACGACATTGTAACCGGTGGCGAGGACCCCGATATATTTCACTTTTGGCTTGGAGTCGAGTATTTCCCGGGTTATGGGCGTCTTGTTGGTTATGACCGCGTCGGCGTCGGCGATGCGGTCGATAATTTTGGCCGTCTCCTCCTTTTTGGTGGTGGTGCGGTCATAGCAGACCAATTCCCCCAGTTTTTTGAAGCCGTTCCAGTCGATGTCGCCGGGATTTAGGGTGTAACCGTCCAATACGACAATTTTCATGGCGTCCACTCCCTTTTGGAAAACGAGATGGAAATTGGGGCTCGGCGGAAAATAAGCACCGCGAGTTTATCCGGCGCCTCAACAATACTCCGGCCGGTTGGAAGAACAATTCATTTTCCCTTCTTGCGCGAAAGGACCCTTTTGGCCTTTTCCACGATTCTGTCGGGTGAAAGGCCATATTTTTCAAGGAGTTTTCCGTAATCGCCGGATTCCGCGAAACAATCCTCGATCCCCAGGATCTCCAGGGGAACCGGGGATTCGCGGCCAAGGACCTCGGCCACCGCCGCGCCCAGGCCGCCGATGACGTTGTGTTCCTCGCAGGTTACCACCGCCCCGGTTTCCCTGGCGCATTTCGCAATCAGGGAGGCGTCGATGGGCTTGATGGTATGAATGTTGACTATCCGGGCGCGGATGCCCTCCTTGGCCAAAAGTTCCCCCGCCCGCAACGCCTGGACGTTCATGAAGCCGGTGGCGACAAGGGTGAGATCCGAGCCTTCGCGGGCCACGTACCCCTTGCCGTATTCGAATTCGTAACCGGCTCCGAAAAGGCTTTTGGGTACTTCGGCCCGGGAAATGCGCAGATATACCGGGCCCGCCAGGCCGGCGGCGAAGCGGACCGCCCGCCGGGTTTCCTCCCCGTCGGCCGGGGAAATCACTTTCATGTTGGGCAGGGCCCGGAAAAAGGAGATGTCGGATATGGCGTGGTGGCTGGCGCCGTCATAGGAATCGGAAAGGCCGGCATAGGTGCCGCAGAATTTTACCGGCAGGTTCTGGTAACAGGCGAGGCTGCGTATGGGATCGCCGGCCCGGAGCATCATGAAGGCGGCGAAGCAATGTACAAACGGGAGTTTTCCCTTTAGCGCCAGGCCGGCGGCCATTCCGGCCATATTCGCTTCGGCGATGCCGACATTGAAAAAGCGCTCGGGGAATTTGGCGCCGAAAAGGGAACTCTTGGAGGAGCCGGCCACATCGGCGTCCAGGACCACCAGGTTGGGCAATTCAGAGCCGAGTTCGGCCAGGGCCGCCCCGTAGGCGTCGCGCATGGCGATGGTTTCCATCATTTGGCCTCCAGTTCTTCGAGGGCGGCGGAGAATTCCGCATCCCCTATGGGTTTGCCGTGCCAGGCGTGATTGCCTTCCATGAACGACACTCCCTTGCCCTTTACGGTTTTGGCTATGACGATGACGGGTCCGCCGTTTTTGAGATCCCTGGCCTGGAGCATCCGCTCATGGATTTCGGCCAGATTGTGCCCGTCCATTTCCAGGCAGTTCCAACCGAAGGCGGTCCATTTGGCCTTGACGTCGCCTAGCGGCATGATGTCGTCGACCTTGCCGTCGAGTTGAACCCCGTTGTGGTCGAGAATGGCGACAAGGTTGTCCAGCCGGTATTTGCCGGCGGCCATGGCCGCCTCCCAGACAATGCCTTCCTGGATTTCCCCGTCGCCGAGAAGGATGAAGACATTTTCCCCGGTTTTGTCGAGCTTCCCGGCCAGGGCGCGTCCGACCGCGGCGGAAATGCCGAGCCCAAGCGGTCCGGTGGAAAGTTCTATGCCGGGGAGCTTGTTGGCGCAGGGATGGCCCTGGAGCCGGCTGCCGAGTTGGCGGAGGCTGGCGAGTTCCTCCCCGGGAAAAAACCCCAGGTCGGCCAATATGATATACAGGATGGGGGCTCCGTGGCCCTTCCCTAGGATAAAAATGTCCCGATCCGGCTTTTCGGGGTTTCGGGGATCGAGACGCAGGATCTCGTTGTAGAGAATCGTGAGAATTTCCACGGCCGACAACGAACCGCCCGGATGGCCGGTTTGGATTTTGTGCAAAAGCTTAATCAGGCCGATCCTGAATTGCCCGCATTTCCCTTCGTATCGGGCGATCTTTTCCGCCGACAACATATGTTTGGGCCTCCCCTGACAAGAATGAACCCGGAAACCTCCAGATGAAAAGTATATTTTAGTTTGATTTTTAGGCAAGCGGTTTGGCCGGCGAATTGATTTCCCCCCCGGATCAACCGTGAATTCCGCCGGGCGCTCGCCCGGTCGGCGGCGAAGGTAAGCGGATCGGAGGCGAAACTGGAGAAGATTACGGGGTTGTTTTTCGTGAGCCCTTGGACCGCCTCGAACGCCGCTTCCCTTGCCCAAGGCTGGCCCCCGGCTCTCAGGTTTCGTCCCGCAGCCGGATGGAAATGCGGCGGTTGGCCGAGGCTTGGGCGGCGGCTTCGCCGGGACAGGCGGCTTCGATGATGTTTATGCCGCAGCCGGCCGACCGGCCCAGCGAGTTGACCACGTCCATAAAAATAATGCCGGCGCGAATTTCGCACAATCCCTGTTCATTCCGTTTTTCATGGTTTTTCCTGACCAGGCTGCTTTTGGACTTGAAATCCTTTTCCAGCCGCTTGCCGTCGTCAAGAAGCTTCTTGCGGAGAACCGCCCCCCCGCCGGACGTTTCAATGCCGTCGGCATTGATGGTGATCGTTTTTTCCGCCAGTTTTAGTATCTCGTCGGCCGTCGACCTCAACTGGTTCATGTCGTTCACCGCCTCGGGGGTCAGGGCGATGGATTGACGGTTGGCCCGCCGGGCCAATTTCGAAATATGCTTGCCGATATCGGCCACTTTTTCCGCGTCGTTGACCGCATGGACCAGGCGGGGAAACATTTCGGCTTGGTTTTCGTTCAGGGTGGTTAGGGAAATTCCGCCTAGATATTTGGTGATGGCGGTTTTCAGTTCGTCCGTCTCCTCCTCCAGGTTTTTGGCGGCCCGGACCAGGTTTTCGTCCCAATCCGGCGTCGGCGCGTGCAGAAGGGCGGCATAGCCTTCGCGTTGGGATTCGCGGGCCTTGCCCAGCATTACCCCCACCTCGGCCCAAACCTGCCGGATCGCCAGGTAGGGAGTGGAAAGAAGATGGGGTTCAAGTATTCGCCGGGCGTCGCCCTCGTATTCATCCTCGGCGGGGGCGGAATGGATTAGAAAGCGGCAGAGGCGGGCGAATTGGGGAACGAAAAGAACAAAGACGGCGGTGCAGGTCGCATTGAAAAGCGTATGGGCGTTGGCCAGGAAACGCGGCAGATTCTCGTTCCCGACGAAAACGTCGCCGGGGGTGAGAAGGTTGGCTAACTCCATGAAAATCGGCCGGCCCGGCCGGCCCGGCCACTCCACGTAATTAAGCAGGATCATTATCGCGACCCCGAAAACATTGAACATGACGTGGAAGCAGGCGGCGCGCTTGGCCGCGGCGCCGGTCCCTATGGAGGCGAGGGCGGCGGTTATGGTGGTTCCTATGTTGTCCCCCAGGAGTATTCCGAAGGCGGCATAGGGATCAATCAACCCGGCCGCGGCCACGGTGATGAGCATGCCGATTGTGGCCGCCGAACTTTGGAGGACGAGGGTGACCGCCAAGCCGCAACCGACCGCCTTCATGAATTGCCAGATCGGGATGAAGCCGCCGGGTTCCGGCCGGCAATTGAGCCCCCGGAACAAGCTGGTCACCAGCAACGAATCGCGCAACTGCAGCAGTTCATCCGACATGACGGTCATGCCAAGGAACAGCATGCCGAATCCTATGATGACGGACGCCCATGATTTGACCGCCTGGCGCTTGGCCAGGAAGAGGATGACCACGCCGATGGTGATGGCCGGCAAGGCCATTCGGGCGAGATTCAAGGAGATGATCTGGGCGGTGAGGGTGGTCCCTATATTGGCCCCCATTATCACCCCGATGGCTTGTTCGAGCCGCATCAGGCCGGCGTTGACGAATCCCACCACCATGACCGTACAGGCGCTGGAACTTTGGATCAGCGCCGTCACCATCGCCCCCGCCCCGACCGCCATGAAGCGGTTGGTGGTAAGCAGGCTGAGAAGATAGCGGAGTTTTTCCCCGGCCACGAACTGGAGGGATTCGGACATCATCCGCATGCCGAAGAGAAAAAGGGCCACCCCCCCCAGGAGCGATGTCGCGGACGACCAGGCGTCCAAGGCGAACAAGCTCACCACTATTGGTTCAAGGAAGGAGGTATTGCCCGGCAATCCCTTCAGGATGGAAATCCCCACGTCTATTCTGCCTTGGGAATCGCCGAATCTGAGATCGCTGACCGCCAGACCCGAGGCGTCGCTATACGCCAGCTTCCCCGAAAGCCTGGTTCCGGGGGGAGCCATCAACAGATTGAACCTGACCTCGCCTTCGTCCTCCCCCACATAAACGCCCGGGGCTTTTTCCAGCCGCACCGCCAGGGGGGAAGCGGCGGTCTGGCCGACCCGGCCATCCTGGGGGGCGCCGGTTATTTGTACCCCGCCCAGGACGGTAACCGATATTGGCGGGATCGTCCGGTAATCCGGAGCGTAAGCCTCAATCCGATAGATGCCCGGCCGGTCGCCAACCAGGAAATCGACTTCGGCGGTTCCGGCCGCGTCGGTCACGGCCTCCGAGGGAATCAATTCGCCGTTTTCGGCGCCGGCCGGCCGTTCCGCCAGCCGGAAGGCTAGGCGGATTCCCGCAACCGGGGCATCGGCGCCGGATTGGTCCCGGCCGAAGACCATGAAACGCGGTTTTTGATCAAGCCGGCTTGCCAATGGGCTGGTCCTGGCGCCAACTCCATAAAGGGTCAGGCGGGTCGGAACCGGAGGTTCGGTTTCCTCGCAGCCGGAAATCAACATTAAGGAAAAGGATAGGACGATTATGGGAAAAAGGCGAACCGGGAGGGATGAAAAATTTGGGACCGCGCAACCGGAAAAATTCAACCTGATTGGGTAATATAGGGATCGGTTTATTGGCTGGTTCAATCTTTTAGCCACCAACCACCCTTTCGGAAAAGGCTTGTGCATTGTTCGGGACGGAATTATACTTGGCTGAAAACAAAGCGCGAATAGGTTCACGAAGGCAACCGGCCGCCCCGCGGAGGGGAAATCCCCGTCGAACCGGTTGGGCTTTGACCATACCAAAATATATCCTCGATTCGGGGTTTTGGCAAGGAGAAAACCATGATTGAAAACAATGCCTGTTTAAACCGGGAAAACAACCAACGGAATTGCAATTGCTCCAATACCGCCTGCGACAATCACGGCATCTGCTGTCGGTGCGTTTTGGCTCACCGGGACAAGGCGCATCCGCCGGCCTGCCTGAGACATTTTGAAAAATGAGGGGGACATGGCTGTCTGGCGTTGCAAGGTGAAACATTTCAACCCGTGACAAAATCGTTACCGCCATGGAGAGGTTTTTCCCCAAGCGAATATTTGTTTCGGAGATTCCCCGAAGTTGTCGACTTTTAAAGGAAATCGGGCCAACCGCCGCCCGATTTCCTTTAAAGATTAAACCGCTTGCGTTTGTTTGATTTCCTTCAAAAGTCAACTGAAGTTGTTTGAATTGTTTTTCCCTTGCGTTTCAATTAATTCCATTTAAGATACTCGGAGGAAGGGCAAAATTCACGTCTCTCAACCCATAATTCCAGGCTAACGCTTGGGAAAAGGTTTAATTGCCCGGCAATTCAAGCGAATTGGGTCGGAAGTTTTGAGGGACTATTGTTGTAACGTTCACAAAATCATGATCTTCACCAAATTATAGCATTGTCGTCCGGAGTCGGTTCCGGACGGCGGTTTTTATTTTCCCTGGAGTGAATCATGAATCCGATTATTGCCGAGTTGGAAAAGGAAAACAGCAAAAAAACCATTGATTCCTTTTGGGTGGGGGATACGGTTGATGTGCATGTGAGAATCATCGAAGGCGAAAAGGAACGCATTCAGATTTTCAATGGCGTGGTCATCGCCAAAAAGAAGGGCGGCATGAATGCGAGTTTCACGGTTCGGCGTCTGGTGGCGGGAGAAGGCGTCGAACGGGTTTTCCCTCTTCACGCCCCCAGGGTGGAGAAGATCGTAGTCAAGCGGCGTGGCCGTTCCCAGCGGGCCAAACTGTATTATCTGCGGGATCGGGTGGGCAAAGCCACCCGGCTCAAGGAGGAAAACCGTCCTTCACGAGGCTTGGCCAGGGAAAAGGATGCGGCCGGAAAATAATCTCGCGGCCCTGGCGGCGATTTTCTGGCTGTCCTCCGGCGTCATATCGGCCTTGGCCGGCGAATCCCTGGACGAATGGCTGGATCGGGCCGCCGATCCAGTCTTAAGCCGGCGCGAGCGGGAATTCGCCTCAAGACAAGTTTTAATGCTTGCCGACGATTCGGCAAGCATTATTGTTTCCGCCTTGGCGGAAAGGGATCCCGGCAAACGTCTTCGCCGCCAGGCGGCGGCCAGACTTTTGGGAGAGTTGGCCCTTCCCGAAGCCGAGGCGCCGCTTATCGAGGCGTTTTTCGCGGAGGATCCGATTTTAAGCGAAACCGCCGGAGCGGCTCTGGCCAAGTTGTATTCCCGGCTGGATCCCGCCAATTTATCGCGTCTGTTAAGCCAGGACAAGCCAATCGCCGCGGGGTTCCCGCCCCCACCCGGAAGCGGACTTGACGACTGGCTGTCCCTGTCGCTGGCGGGGAGCGGGTCCACCGAGCGTTTTCGAGCCGTGGTCATGCGGGCGATAGCCGTCAAATATGCCCGAACCGGAGGTCTTGACCAAAGGCTTCTGCCGCAGGTCTTGGCCTGCCTTTCGAATGGCGGGACGGAACTGCGGATCTGGTCGGTCCAAGCCGCCGCCCTGTCCGGCGAAGCGGCGGCGGCGGAAAAAATAGTAACGCTACTCTATTACGAGACTCATCCCGGTTTGTTGATTCAGGCTCTCCGGTTCTTGGCGGAGTCGCGGCTGGCCGCCTACCTTCCGGCGGCGGAACGCCAGGCGGCGCACGCCGATCCCTTGGTGGCCATTGAAGCCCTTGCCGCCCTTGCCGCCCTTGGCTATGGAGGGGCCGTGTTTCCCCCCGGTCCCGGCGCCCGGTCCATCGCCGGCTATATTCATCACCCTTCCACTCCGGTCCGGCGGCGGGCCATAGAACTGCTGGGCTTGAGCAGGAACCCCGCCGCCATCGAATATTTGGAAGCCGCCCTGTTTGATCGGGTCGGAGCCAATCGGGCCGCCGCCGTTCGCGCCCTGGCGAAGATCGGCTTCGCCGGTTTGGCCGGGAGCCTGTCGCCGCTTCTGCGGGACGGCCGGCCCGAGGTGAGGACCGAGGCCGCCATCGCCCTGGCCGGAATGGGAGTGGTGGGAGTCACCGCCAGGGTGTTGGAGGATTTGGCCGGCGAGTCGCCGCCTTTTCGCCGGGCGGCGGCGAGGAGCCTGGGCGCGATGGGCGATGCCAGGGCGATCCCGGCGCTCTTGGAGGCCCTGGAGGATCAAGATTTGGAACTGGCCTGCCTGGCGGCCGAATCACTGGGGGAAATGGCCGGAAAGGAATTGGGCGCCAACCTGTTCGCTCGCCTTGTCTCCCGCGGTAATCCCGTGCTAGCCGACGCCATCCGTCTGGCGCTAAGGAAAATTTACCAGGACGATCCGGGCGATTCGCCCGGAGCTTGGGGATCCTGGGCCAGACGGAACCGCTTGTCGGGAGGTTCCCCTTGAATGAATCCCGACGGATTTGATTATCCCCCCAAACCAGTCGCCTCCGCGAGTCCGGGCCGGCCTTCCAAATGGGAATGGCTCCCGCCCGTCTGTTGGCTGCTTCTGCTGTTGTTCCAATTGGCGGATTATTGCTTCAATTTCCGCCCGCCATTCCGGGAGTCCGCGGGAGCGGACAGCCGCGATTTCGTTATGCTCCTGTTTTTTATGTTGTCGCCGGGGACGCTCTGGCGGCTGCTGGGACACGGGTCGTGGAATGTCCACCGAATTTGTTTCGCCGCCTTTCTGGTTGCCCTGGTGGCGCTCAATCCCTTGCTTCGTCCCGATGCCGGGATTTTGAGCCGGGTTTTCGACAATTGGCTTTTGTCCCTGCTAGGCTGCGGAATTTCCTTCACCCAGCCTTTTCTAGGAGCGTTGAGGCTGCATAGATTGCTGGGCGACCGCGGGATTGCCATGTCCCTCTTCGCGACCTTCAGGTTATGTCTGGCGGGAACGTTTTTCAATATTTTTCTGCCGGGTTCCACCGGCGGGGACGCCTATCGGGTTTATGCCCTTGGTCGCGGCTTGGGAACGGGATTCGCTCCGGCCCTGGCGTCAATTACCTTGGATCGGGTGTTGGGGTTTCCTTCCCTGATTTTGGTGGTTTTGCTGGGCATGGGACTGAATTACCGCTTTTTGTTGGGCAATTCGCCGCTGACGAAACTGGTTCCCTTCGTGGCCGCGGCCGGGGTGGTTTGCCTGGGCATGGTTTTTTATCTGGCCTGGGCGGGTCGGGGGGGCGGGGCGAACCCGGATCCTGGAAAGGGAAATCCAAGATCAAGCCGTCCCGGCCGGTTGCGACGGCTTCATTTGTTGATTGCCGGCAATGTCCGGCGCCCGGCCACCTTGCCTTTGGCGCTAATTTATGGCGGGTTGTCCCATCTGGCCACCATAGCGTCCTGCCAATGCTTCGCCCTGGCGTTGGGAGTCTCCGGATTGCCCTGGATGCGCTATTACCTGATAATACCCCTGGCCATGACCATCAATGCCATACCGGGGGCACCCGGAGGGTTGGGGCAGGGTGAACTTGCCATGGCGGCGCTTCTTGGCCTGGCCGATCCCGGAGGGATAAATCCCCGGGCCGGGGTCGCCTTGATGCTTCTTTTCCGCCTGTCCAACTTGTTCCTGGGGTTGATCGGCGGAGCGGATTACGCCTTGGGCGGCCTTAAAAAACGGGCCGGTTCCTCATCGGCGGAGCGGTGACCGGCCATGGCCACGGATCCGGCCAAGCCGTTTGATCATGATTTTACGGTCGGCCCCTCCCGGGATCGCTTCCGCCTGGATGTTTTCATCAAGTCCATGTTCCCGTCGCTAAGCCGTACCAAGGCGCAATTGCGCATTTCCGAAGGAAGGGTGACGGTCAACGGCTTTCCCCGGCCCGCCAATTGGCGGGTATTGGCGGGAGATCGGGTATCGTTGCATTATCCCCCCCCGGACTTAGCTTCGGCCGAGGCGGGTCGGCATATCCCCCTGGACATAATTTACGAGGACGATGATTTGGCGGTGGTGAACAAACCTCCGGGACTGGTTGTGCACCCGGTGGGGAGGCACAGACATGACACCCTCCTGAACGCTCTTTATTGGCGGTACCGCGATTTGCTGCCGGAAGGGGAGTCGGTGACTCTGGCCAACCGGCTGGACCAGCACACTTCCGGGATTGTTCTTGCGGTCAAGAACATCCGGGCCAAACGTATTATTCAGGAAGGTTTCGAGAGGCGGGAGATGGGCAAGACCTATTTCGCCTTGTGCCACGGGTTGATTCGGGACGATAAAGGTGAAATCGATCTGCCGATCGGAAGGGATCCCGACGAATCCGATCATTGCCGAATGGCTATTCGTTTGGGAGGGGACGGCAAGCCGTCCCGCACCTTATATCGGGTGGAAGAGCGTTTTGCCGCCGGCTTCACCCTGGTCGGTCTTAAACCCGTGACCGGCAGGCAACACCAGTTGCGGCTGCATTTGTCGGCCATTGGACATCCCCTGGTTGCGGATCCGCGCTACGGCGGCGGGGATCGGCTGGAGTTGAGAGGCCTGGATGGGGGCTCCGTCAAATTGGAACGGCACGCCTTGCATGCCTTTGAATTGACGTTTCGCCATCCCGGGGATCGCCGGAATATGCGGCTGGCGGCCCCCTTGGCTTCCGATCTCCTAGAAGTGATTGAATGGCTGCGAAAAGAAACGAACCGGAACATTTCTCCGAATCGCTGAATCCTTCCCGAAATCGATGCCGGCAATCGCGTTTTTGAAGCCGCGACCCCCACTTTCCCCCTTCTCTCGAGTTTCGCGGCAGGCCGGGGCTTGCCTGGCCGCCGAACCGTGTTATAATTGCCGCTGGGGCGCCTTTCCTCCGGGTTGGGAGCCAAATCACCCAAGAGGCGGGGGAATTTATTATTATGACGGGTTTGAAGCGAAGGTCGGGATGAATGGCGGAAACAATCCGTTCAAGGCCAGTCGAATATTATAACCCCCGTCCCCCGATTCTGGGAACCTGCTTTTTCCTGGGCGTTGTTTTCGGGTTCTGCCTTTATCTGTTCCGGGCCCAGGATCCCGTTACGGTCCCGCCAATTCCGGCAATGGAACCCGCCATTACGATTCCCCCGGCCCCAGCCTCGGAACTTGAGCGCCGACGCCTGGATGCGCCGGACATCGCGGAAGTGGGGCCGGCGCCGGCGGTTGAAACCAACCGGAATCCCAGATTCGAAGACCTTGAGATCGGATCGCCGGCGGTGATTCTGAATACCGAGGGCGGCCTGACCGGCCGGAACGCCAAGCCCCTTAGCCGGCGGAGAGTCCCGGCCGCGCCCGGCCTGAAATCCTATCCGGGAGCCGCGAATCCGCCGCCCCTTCCCGATCTTATGCCGTGAGGCAGGAGGAAAAATTACATGAGACAACCGACCGTTTATCTTCTCTCCTGCGGCGACGAGCTGCTTTTCGGCCATACCGTGGACACCAACTCCGCCTGGCTGGCCGAGCAATGCACCCTCCAGGGTTGGCGCCTCGTCGGGCACCGCACCATCGGCGACATCACTCCCGATATCGTCTCCGCTCTTCTAGAGGCTTCCGCCCTGGCCGAGGCGGTTATTCTCACCGGCGGCCTGGGGCCCACCCGGGACGACCGGACCCGCCAGGCCCTGGCCCATGCCCTCGGCGTTGAATTGCGCGAAGATCCGGAGGCGCTGGCCGAAATCCAGGCCATATTCAAGCGATACAATCGGCCCATGGCCGAGGCCAACCGGGTCCAAGCCCTGATTCCGGCCGGAGCCGGACGCATCGTCAATCCCAACGGCACCGCCCCGGGAATCCGAGCCGTCCTTCGGGACGCCAAGATTTTTTGCCTGCCCGGGGTTCCCCGGGAAATGCGGGAAATGTTCAAGCAGTCGATCCTCCCCGTTCTCAAGGGGGCGGAGGGGGCGGCCCAGGAAGTAATGCGCCGGCTGCATCTGTGCGGCCGGGGAGAATCCGACATCGGGGCGGCCATCCGCCACCTGATGGGGGAACGCTCCAACCCCGAAGTTGGCACCGCCGTGGCCGAATCAATCGTGACGGTTCGCCTTTACGCCAAGGGCGATACCCGGACCGAAGCCGAAAGAACCGCCGCCGAGGCGGAGGCGGACATCCGCAAGGCCTTGGGACACGATGTTTACGGCGTGGACGACGAAACCTTGGCCGGTTGCGTGGTTAAACTTCTGGCGGAGCGGTCCGCCTCCCTGGTTGTCGGCGAATCCTGTACCGGAGGCCTGCTTTCCAGCCTTATTGTCGATGTTCCCGGCGCCTCCTCGGTATTTCGCCAGGGTATTGTCGCCTATGCCAACGCCGCCAAAACCGATCTGCTGGGAGTGCCGGCCGGGATAATCGGGAAGCACGGGGCCGTAAGCCGGGAAACCGTTTCCGCCATGGCGGAAAATCACCTTCGCCGGACTAATTTCCCCCTTCCCGCCTATTCCATCGCCACCACCGGCATCGCCGGCCCCGACGGCGGCACCCCGGAAAAACCGGTTGGCACCGTTTGGATTGCCTGTTCCCGCCTTGATCCCGATGGGGGCGGGATTACCCGATCCTTTCGTCTGAACACGGTTACGGATCGCCGCGGCGTCCGCATGCGGGCCGCCAATGCCGCCCTGGATTTAGCCAGAAGAACCATCCTGGGTTACCCCTCCAATTACCAAGTGGAGGAGAGCAATTGGAAAAAAGACTGAACCGTCTCCGCCATTTTGCCGATCCCGGAACGGTTGACGGCCGGGGCGGGGCGGGCAAAAGACCATGCGGCTGGTTTACGTTGGCTTCCATTCCGGCGCGTTTGCCTGTTTTGGCCGTGATCCTATGCCTGCCTCCCCTTCTTTCCGCCGCCGGGGAAGACGGAAGAGCTTTTCTCTGGCCAGAAGAGTCCCTTGGCGAATCGGGACAGCGCGGCCTGGATGAAATCGAAAGCGTTCCCACCCGGATTGCCGCCTGCCCGGTATGTTCCTTCCCAACCTTGATTCCGGAAGCGGATCGCCTGATGCTCCGGCCGTCCGCCACCGGCGAACCCGTTGAATGGCGGATGGACGCCAGCGGACGGGATTCGGATTTCTGCCCCCATCCCGGACGGAACAAGCTGTCATTCCGGGCCGATTTGGCGGTTTGCCCCTCCTGCGGCTACGTCAGTCGATCCCAATGGTTCGATAGGCCGGTATCGTCCGCTCTGGCGGCTTGGGCGCTGTCGGTCCTCCGTCCTGAAATCCGGGCGTACCAGAAGGAATTTCTCGGGGCCGGGGCGGCGGGAATGGAAGATGCGGAAATCGCCGATTTTTTCAATCGGCAGGAGGAAATACCCGACCCCCTTCGCCTGGAACACGCCCGGGTAATAGCCGAAGCAAGGGGAGATCCCATCCGTACTCAAGCCGAAGCGACTTGGTCGGTCGCCTGGGCTCTTCGCCGGGAACTGGCATCCCCCCCCCGGGGCGCGGTTCTCCGCCGCTTGGCCGATCAGGTTCGCGAGGCGCTCCTCAAGTCGGAAAAATTTACCGCCGGAAAGGTGGAGGAAGAGGCGGCGGCTCTCCGCCGGCTGATTTCCCGTTCCCGCCGGACCGCGGGCAAAAACGCCCCGACCCGGCCGGAACGTTTGGCCGCTCCCCTGGCGTTGGCCGGATTGCTGGACCGTTTGGGTTTCGGGGTCGAGGCGGAAGAGGAGTTGGCGGCGGCCGCCGCCGCGTTCGGCGAGCGTTTTGCCCGGCCGGAACAGGATCCCCTGTGGGCCGCCGCCTCACCCCGCAACCGGCATTCCCGCCGGCTGGAGGAACTGGAAGATATTCGCCGGGAAGCGGAACGGGAAACCAGGAACCGGCTGGAATTGTTGCGGCGGGAAAGAGGCTACCTGGAGATGGCGGTCGATTTGATCCGTCAGGCCATCCTGGCCGGCGAGTACGATGGCGATCCCGAATACGCCTTTTTCCATGTCTATCTGGCCGGCGATTTTCTTCGGCGCGTCGGCAATTTCCCCCTGGCCGCGGAATGGCTGAAAACCCTCGCGGCTTTGGTCCCCGGCGACTCGCCTTCCGGTCGGGCGGCGGAAAATCTGCTGGCCATCCTGCGCCACCAAGCTGGCGACCGGGTTAACCTTCTTTCCGCCCTGGGAGAGGACAGCGGGGTGTTCATGAAAATCAGGGAAATAAACCGCGTCGGGATTGCGAAAAGACCATGAAGGACGCCCTCTCCTTTTTTTCGGCCCCGACGTTCCGGCTGCTTTGCGGACTGGCCGGATTGATTGTCCCGCTGGCGGCGGCTGCGGAGCCGGCCGGGGAGGTGGCGCTTCGCTGTCGCTGGCCGGCTCCGGCCGGCGAGAGCCTGGAGTTGGTATTTTCCGCCAACCCGTTGATCCTCGTCCAGGCGGGCGCCGAGTTCGAGATTTCCGCCGTTTCCGCCGACTTCCCCGAAACCGATCTGATTGTCATGCGCGACGGTCTTCCCCTCCGCCGGGAAAGAACCCTTTTTTTCACGGCGCCGGAACAGCCGGGAGCCTATTACCTCGGCTTGGCGGCGGCGGCGCCCGGCGGCAACCGGGAAAAGACGCTTTGCGTCGTGATTGCCCACCGGGCGGAGGAAAAACGGACGGGGGAGGGGAGTGAACTTTTTGTGGACGGCGAGAGGATCGGCCGCTACCGCCATCCCTCCCGATCCGGCAACCTCAAGGTGAAAAAACATCCCGAAAGTTATCGGCCGCCGGTATGGTGGCTGAAACTCACTCCGGGCAACTCGACTTTTGAGGTGGTCCCCGGCCTCGCGGCGGGCGACTTGGTGTCCCCCCCCGAGGATGGCGGCCCCCGGCATACCGATTTGGCGCCTGTTTGCTATCCCATGTGGTTGGCAATCCGCAGCCTCCGGGAAGCGCTTCCCGCCCTGGGATTGCCGGCGGAATCGTTAAGGATTATCAGCATGTTCCGCTCCCCCGCCCACAATCGCGGCATCGGCTCCAATTCCTTCAGCCGGCATCTCTACGGCGACGCCTTCGATTTCTATATCGGGCTCGACGGCAGCGGCAAGGCGGCCGATCTCAATCATGACGGCCGGTTGGACCACCGGGACGCTTATCCCCTAATCGGACTGATGGAAGATCTCCAGGCCGAAGGAAAAATACCACTGGGCGGCTTGGGAGTCTACAACACCGTCGGAGGGGATCACGAGGTGACCCTGCATCTTGATTTGCGTGGCCATCGGGCTACCTGGGGCTATATTTACGGGGCTTCTGGAAAGCGAAGTGAATTCGCCTGGGCCAGTCGCCGTTTCGCCGATCTTGACCGCCGGGACGAACAGGAGGCGGCCGGACAGGCGGCCCGGGAAAACCGGAAATACCTTCCTCCCCGCCGGGAACCGTTGCCGTAGGAATGGGAAAGTCCACTTTGAGTGAACCGAAGGGGAATTCGCTTCCTCGGAGGCGGAAGTTGGCTGAACCGGGGGCGGTAGGCCCGCCATAAGGTTTTCCCTTATACCGGTTCGGCGACCGGCGTCAAGGCCCCGTGCCGGGCATAAACCGCCGCCAGCCTTTGCGCCGATCCTTCCCAGGTGAAGGCGGTTTCCGCCGCCACCCGCCCGTTTCGTCCCATCCAGGCGGAGGTTTCCGGATCCGCGAAGGAGGAAAGCATGACCCGGGCCAGGGCGGCGGGTTCAGCTTCGGTCACCCAGCCGTTTTGGCCGGGGAGGACGAATTCGCCCGGAACCGTTCCCGCCAGGACGGCGGCCGGACGGGAAGCGGCCCAGGCCGGCAGTACCGCCCGACCGCTGAAATCGCGGCGGAAAGGGACCAAAACCAGGTTGGAGAAAGAGTAGAATTCGGGGGGAACGGCGCCTCCCTCGGGGGGAAAAAACACCGCCGCGTCGCCGGCTTCCCTTCGCATTTCATTTTCAAGCGGGCCTTCCCCGATGAAAATGAACCTGGCTTCGGGAAAATGTTTTGCGGCCAGCCGGCAGGCCCGGGCGGCGAGATCGCCGCCTCCAGAGCGGGAAAACCGCCCGGCAAACAATACCGCCGGGGCATTCGGGGCCAAACCGGATATTTCCTGGATTCGGAATGTCCTTTCCGCCGTCCCCGGGTCCGGGAAGTCGGTCCCGTAGGAAACCACCTCGCATTTCCAATCGGGAGGATGGAATTGCTCCTGGATCTTTTGTTTTGTCCAGCGTGAAACCGCAACCACGGCGTCGGCCGCTTCAATTCCCCGGCGTTCCAGTTCGGCGATGCGGGCCGAATCGCCGGAATCCGGCCATATCCCGGTTCGTCCCCATTCGGTCGAGTGGAAGCTTGTCGCCAAGCGGGCGCCGCACAGTTCGGCCGCCCCGATTCCCGCTCCGATGGTCAGCCAATCATGGCAATGCACCACGTCATAACCGCCCCCGTCCCTCAGGGAATCGGCGAAATAATGAATGAAAGATCGGGAAAGGGCGGCGATCTCGTCGCAAAAAACCGGCTTGCGATCCCAGGAGCAACGGCGAATCATGACCCCGTTCACCGCCCCTTCCATGGCTTGGCCGTTTCCCCGGCGGGTGAACAGCCTAACCCGGTGCCCCGCCTTGGCCAGGGCGGCGGCCAGGCGGCTGGCATACAACGCCCCTCCGCCCACCGTTATTCCCTCCAGGGCTTCCCAGGCGAACATGGCTATGTTCATTCGCTTCCCATCCGCTTCGGGGTTGGGGAACTTCCGGCGGGCTTTTAAAGAAAATCAAGCCAAGCTTGGCTTGATTTTCTTTAAAAGCCCGCCGGAAGTTCCCCAACCCCGAAGCGGATGGGAAGCGAATGAACATAGCCATGTTCGCCTGGGAAGCCCTGGAGGGAATAACGGTGGGCGGAGGGGCGTTGTATGCCAGCCGCCTGGCCGCCGCCCTGGCCAAGGCGGGGCACCGGGTTAGGCTGTTCACCCGCCGGGGAAACGGCCAAGCCATGGAAGGGGCGGTGAACGGGGTCATGATTCGCCGTTGCTCCTGGGATCGCAAGCCGGTTTTTTGCGACGAGATCGCCGCCCTTTCCCGATCTTTCATTCATTATTTCGCCGATTCCCTGAGGGACGGGGGCGGTTATGACGTGGTGCATTGCCATGATTGGCTGACCATCGGAGCGGGAATCGGGGCGGCCGAACTGTGCGGCGCCCGCTTGGCGACAAGCTTCCACTCGACCGAATGGGGACGAACCGGGATATGGCCGGATTCCGGCGATTCGGCCCGCATCGCCGAACTGGAACGCCGGGGAATTGAAGCGGCCGACGCCGTGGTTGCGGTTTCACGCTGGACAAAACAAAAGATCCAGGAGCAATTCCATCCTCCCGATTGGAAATGCGAGGTGGTTTCCTACGGGACCGACTTCCCGGACCCGGGGACGGCGGAAAGGACATTCCGAATCCAGGAAATATCCGGTTTGGCCCCGAATGCCCCGGCGGTATTGTTTGCCGGGCGGTTTTCCCGCTCTGGAGGCGGCGATCTCGCCGCCCGGGCCTGCCGGCTGGCCGCAAAACATTTTCCCGAAGCCAGGTTCATTTTCATCGGGGAAGGCCCGCTTGAAAATGAAATGCGAAGGGAAGCCGGCGACGCGGCGGTGTTTTTTCCCCCCGAGGGAGGCGCCGTTCCCCCCGAATTCTACTCTTTCTCCAACCTGGTTTTGGTCCCTTTCCGCCGCGATTTCAGCGGTCGGGCGGTACTGCCGGCCTGGGCCGCTTCCCGTCCGGCCGCCGTCCTGGCGGGAA
Source organism: Planctomycetota bacterium (assembly GCA_031270145.1). Lineage (GTDB taxonomy): Bacteria > Planctomycetota > SZUA-567 > SZUA-567 > SZUA-567 > JAJBSZ01. The sequence goes on along the minus strand of JAISYD010000211.1, from coordinate 41,186 downwards.
CGGTTCCGGGCGAATTCGTCCTCCCCGGCCAAAACGGCTGGGTGACCGAAGCTGAACCCGCCGCCCTGGCCCGGGTCATGCTTTCCTCCTTCGCGGATCCGGAAACCTCCGCCTGGATGGGACGAAACGGGCGGGTGGCGGCGGAAACCGCCTTCACCTGGGAAGGATCGGCGCAAAGGCTGGCGGCGGTTTATGCCCGGCACGGGGCCTTGACGCCGGTCGCCGAACCGGTATAAGGGAAAACCTTATGGCGGGCCTACCGCCCCCGGTTCAGCCAACTTCCGCCTCCGAGGAAGCGAATTCCCCTTCGGTTCACTCAAAGTGGACTTTCCCATTCCTACGGCAACGGTTCCCGGCGGGGAGGAAGGTATTTCCGGTTTTCCCGGGCCGCCTGTCCGGCCGCCTCCTGTTCGTCCCGGCGGTCAAGATCGGCGAAACGGCGACTGGCCCAGGCGAATTCACTTCGCTTTCCAGAAGCCCCGTAAATATAGCCCCAGGTAGCCCGATGGCCACGCAAATCAAGATGCAGGGTCACCTCGTGATCCCCTCCGACGGTGTTGTAGACTCCCAAGCCGCCCAGTGGTATTTTTCCTTCGGCCTGGAGATCTTCCATCAGTCCGATTAGGGGATAAGCGTCCCGGTGGTCCAACCGGCCGTCATGATTGAGATCGGCCGCCTTGCCGCTGCCGTCGAGCCCGATATAGAAATCGAAGGCGTCGCCGTAGAGATGCCGGCTGAAGGAATTGGAGCCGATGCCGCGATTGTGGGCGGGGGAGCGGAACATGCTGATAATCCTTAACGATTCCGCCGGCAATCCCAGGGCGGGAAGCGCTTCCCGGAGGCTGCGGATTGCCAACCACATGGGATAGCAAACAGGCGCCAAATCGGTATGCCGGGGGCCGCCATCCTCGGGGGGGGACACCAAGTCGCCCGCCGCGAGGCCGGGGACCACCTCAAAAGTCGAGTTGCCCGGAGTGAGTTTCAGCCACCATACCGGCGGCCGATAACTTTCGGGATGTTTTTTCACCTTGAGGTTGCCGGATCGGGAGGGATGGCGGTAGCGGCCGATCCTCTCGCCGTCCACAAAAAGTTCACTCCCCTCCCCCGTCCGTTTTTCCTCCGCCCGGTGGGCAATCACGACGCAAAGCGTCTTTTCCCGGTTGCCGCCGGGCGCCGCCGCCGCCAAGCCGAGGTAATAGGCTCCCGGCTGTTCCGGCGCCGTGAAAAAAAGGGTTCTTTCCCGGCGGAGGGGAAGACCGTCGCGCATGACAATCAGATCGGTTTCGGGGAAGTCGGCGGAAACGGCGGAAATCTCGAACTCGGCGCCCGCCTGGACGAGGATCAACGGGTTGGCGGAAAATACCAACTCCAGGCTCTCGCCGGCCGGAGCCGGCCAGCGACAGCGAAGCGCCACCTCCCCGGCCGGCTCCGCAGCCGCCGCCAGCGGGACAATCAATCCGGCCAGTCCGCAAAGCAGCCGGAACGTCGGGGCCGAAAAAAAGGAGAGGGCGTCCTTCATGGTCTTTTCGCAATCCCGACGCGGTTTATTTCCCTGATTTTCATGAACACCCCGCTGTCCTCTCCCAGGGCGGAAAGAAGGTTAACCCGGTCGCCAGCTTGGTGGCGCAGGATGGCCAGCAGATTTTCCGCCGCCCGACCGGAAGGCGAGTCGCCGGGGACCAAAGCCGCGAGGGTTTTCAGCCATTCCGCGGCCAGGGGGAAATTGCCGACGCGCCGAAGAAAATCGCCGGCCAGATAGACATGGAAAAAGGCGTATTCGGGATCGCCATCGTACTCGCCGGCCAGGATGGCCTGACGGATCAAATCGACCGCCATCTCCAGGTAGCCTCTTTCCCGCCGCAACAATTCCAGCCGGTTCCTGGTTTCCCGTTCCGCTTCCCGGCGAATATCTTCCAGTTCCTCCAGCCGGCGGGAATGCCGGTTGCGGGGTGAGGCGGCGGCCCACAGGGGATCCTGTTCCGGCCGGGCAAAACGCTCGCCGAACGCGGCGGCGGCCGCCGCCAACTCCTCTTCCGCCTCGACCCCGAAACCCAAACGGTCCAGCAATCCGGCCAACGCCAGGGGAGCGGCCAAACGTTCCGGCCGGGTCGGGGCGTTTTTGCCCGCGGTCCGGCGGGAACGGGAAATCAGCCGGCGGAGAGCCGCCGCCTCTTCCTCCACCTTTCCGGCGGTAAATTTTTCCGACTTGAGGAGCGCCTCGCGAACCTGATCGGCCAAGCGGCGGAGAACCGCGCCCCGGGGGGGGGATGCCAGTTCCCGGCGAAGAGCCCAGGCGACCGACCAAGTCGCTTCGGCTTGAGTACGGATGGGATCTCCCCTTGCTTCGGCTATTACCCGGGCGTGTTCCAGGCGAAGGGGGTCGGGTATTTCCTCCTGCCGATTGAAAAAATCGGCGATTTCCGCATCTTCCATTCCCGCCGCCCCGGCCCCGAGAAATTCCTTCTGGTACGCCCGGATTTCAGGACGGAGGACCGACAGCGCCCAAGCCGCCAGAGCGGACGATACCGGCCTATCGAACCATTGGGATCGACTGACGTAGCCGCAGGAGGGGCAAACCGCCAAATCGGCCCGGAATGACAGCTTGTTCCGTCCGGGATGGGGGCAGAAATCCGAATCCCGTCCGCTGGCGTCCATCCGCCATTCAACGGGTTCGCCGGTGGCGGACGGCCGGAGCATCAGGCGATCCGCTTCCGGAATCAAGGTTGGGAAGGAACATACCGGGCAGGCGGCAATCCGGGTGGGAACGCTTTCGATTTCATCCAGGCCGCGCTGTCCCGATTCGCCAAGGGACTCTTCTGGCCAGAGAAAAGCTCTTCCGTCTTCCCCGGCGGCGGAAAGAAGGGGAGGCAGGCATAGGATCACGGCCAAAACAGGCAAACGCGCCGGAATGGAAGCCAACGTAAACCAGCCGCATGGTCTTTTGCCCGCCCCGCCCCGGCCGTCAACCGTTCCGGGATCGGCAAAATGGCGGAGACGGTTCAGTCTTTTTTCCAATTGCTCTCCTCCACTTGGTAATTGGAGGGGTAACCCAGGATGGTTCTTCTGGCTAAATCCAGGGCGGCATTGGCGGCCCGCATGCGGACGCCGCGGCGATCCGTAACCGTGTTCAGACGAAAGGATCGGGTAATCCCGCCCCCATCGGGATCAAGGCGGGAACAGGCAATCCAAACGGTGCCAACCGGTTTTTCCGGGGTGCCGCCGTCGGGGCCGGCGATGCCGGTGGTGGCGATGGAATAGGCGGGAAGGGGGAAATTAGTCCGGCGAAGGTGATTTTCCGCCATGGCGGAAACGGTTTCCCGGCTTACGGCCCCGTGCTTCCCGATTATCCCGGCCGGCACTCCCAGCAGATCGGTTTTGGCGGCGTTGGCATAGGCGACAATACCCTGGCGAAATACCGAGGAGGCGCCGGGAACATCGACAATAAGGCTGGAAAGCAGGCCTCCGGTACAGGATTCGCCGACAACCAGGGAGGCGGACCGCTCCGCCAGAAGTTTAACCACGCAACCGGCCAAGGTTTCGTCGTCCACGCCGTAAACATCGTGTCCCAAGGCCTTGCGGATGTCCGCCTCCGCCTCGGCGGCGGTTCTTTCGGCTTCGGTCCGGGTATCGCCCTTGGCGTAAAGGCGAACCGTCACGATTGATTCGGCCACGGCGGTGCCAACTTCGGGGTTGGAGCGTTCCCCCATCAGGTGGCGGATGGCCGCCCCGATGTCGGATTCTCCCCGGCCGCACAGATGCAGCCGGCGCATTACTTCCTGGGCCGCCCCCTCCGCCCCCTTGAGAACGGGGAGGATCGACTGCTTGAACATTTCCCGCATTTCCCGGGGAACCCCGGGCAGGCAAAAAATCTTGGCGTCCCGAAGGACGGCTCGGATTCCCGGGGCGGTGCCGTTGGGATTGACGATGCGTCCGGCTCCGGCCGGAATCAGGGCTTGGACCCGGTTGGCCTCGGCCATGGGCCGATTGTATCGCTTGAATATGGCCTGGATTTCGGCCAGCGCCTCCGGATCTTCGCGCAATTCAACGCCGAGGGCATGGGCCAGGGCCTGGCGGGTCCGGTCGTCCCGGGTGGGCCCCAGGCCGCCGGTGAGAATAACCGCCTCGGCCAGGGCGGAAGCCTCTAGAAGAGCGGAGACGATATCGGGAGTGATGTCGCCGATGGTGCGGTGCCCGACGAGGCGCCAACCCTGGAGGGTGCATTGCTCGGCCAGCCAGGCGGAGTTGGTGTCCACGGTATGGCCGAAAAGCAGCTCGTCGCCGCAGGAGAGAAGATAAACGGTCGGTTGTCTCATGTAATTTTTCCTCCTGCCTCACGGCATAAGATCGGGAAGGGGCGGCGGATTCGCGGCTCCCGGATAGGATTTCAGGCCGGGCGCGGCCGGGACTCTCCGCCGGCTAAGGGGCTTGGCGTTCCGGCCGGTCAGGCCGCCCTCGGTATTCAGAATCACCGCCGGCGATCCGATCTCAAGGTCTTCGAATCTGGGATTCCGGTTGGTTTCAACCGCCGGCGCCGGCCCCACTTCCGCGATGTCCGGCGCATCCAGGCGTCGGCGCTCAAGTTCCGAGGCTGGGGCCGGGGGAATCGTAATGGCGGGTTCCATTGCCGGAATTGGCGGGACCGTAACGGGATCCTGGGCCCGGAACAGATAAAGGCAGAACCCGAAAACAACGCCCAGGAAAAAGCAGGTTCCCAGAATCGGGGGACGGGGGTTATAATATTCGACTGGCCTTGAACGGATTGTTTCCGCCATTCATCCCGACCTTCGCTTCAAACCCGTCATAATAATAAATTCCCCCGCCTCTTGGGTGATTTGGCTCCCAACCCGGAGGAAAGGCGCCCCAGCGGCAATTATAACACGGTTCGGCGGCCAGGCAAGCCCCGGCCTGCCGCGAAACTCGAGAGAAGGGGGAAAGTGGGGGTCGCGGCTTCAAAAACGCGATTGCCGGCATCGATTTCGGGAAGGATTCAGCGATTCGGAGAAATGTTCCGGTTCGTTTCTTTTCGCAGCCATTCAATCACTTCTAGGAGATCGGAAGCCAAGGGGGCCGCCAGCCGCATATTCCGGCGATCCCCGGGATGGCGAAACGTCAATTCAAAGGCATGCAAGGCGTGCCGTTCCAATTTGACGGAGCCCCCATCCAGGCCTCTCAACTCCAGCCGATCCCCGCCGCCGTAGCGCGGATCCGCAACCAGGGGATGTCCAATGGCCGACAAATGCAGCCGCAACTGGTGTTGCCTGCCGGTCACGGGTTTAAGACCGACCAGGGTGAAGCCGGCGGCAAAACGCTCTTCCACCCGATATAAGGTGCGGGACGGCTTGCCGTCCCCTCCCAAACGAATAGCCATTCGGCAATGATCGGATTCGTCGGGATCCCTTCCGATCGGCAGATCGATTTCACCTTTATCGTCCCGAATCAACCCGTGGCACAAGGCGAAATAGGTCTTGCCCATCTCCCGCCTCTCGAAACCTTCCTGAATAATACGTTTGGCCCGGATGTTCTTGACCGCAAGAACAATCCCGGAAGTGTGCTGGTCCAGCCGGTTGGCCAGAGTCACCGACTCCCCTTCCGGCAGCAAATCGCGGTACCGCCAATAAAGAGCGTTCAGGAGGGTGTCATGTCTGTGCCTCCCCACCGGGTGCACAACCAGTCCCGGAGGTTTGTTCACCACCGCCAAATCATCGTCCTCGTAAATTATGTCCAGGGGGATATGCCGACCCGCCTCGGCCGAAGCTAAGTCCGGGGGGGGATAATGCAACGATACCCGATCTCCCGCCAATACCCGCCAATTGGCGGGCCGGGGAAAGCCGTTGACCGTCACCCTTCCTTCGGAAATGCGCAATTGCGCCTTGGTACGGCTTAGCGACGGGAACATGGACTTGATGAAAACATCCAGGCGGAAGCGATCCCGGGAGGGGCCGACCGTAAAATCATGATCAAACGGCTTGGCCGGATCCGTGGCCATGGCCGGTCACCGCTCCGCCGATGAGGAACCGGCCCGTTTTTTAAGGCCGCCCAAGGCGTAATCCGCTCCGCCGATCAACCCCAGGAACAAGTTGGACAGGCGGAAAAGAAGCATCAAGGCGACCCCGGCCCGGGGATTTATCCCTCCGGGATCGGCCAGGCCAAGAAGCGCCGCCATGGCAAGTTCACCCTGCCCCAACCCTCCGGGTGCCCCCGGTATGGCATTGATGGTCATGGCCAGGGGTATTATCAGGTAATAGCGCATCCAGGGCAATCCGGAGACTCCCAACGCCAGGGCGAAGCATTGGCAGGACGCTATGGTGGCCAGATGGGACAACCCGCCATAAATTAGCGCCAAAGGCAAGGTGGCCGGGCGCCGGACATTGCCGGCAATCAACAAATGAAGCCGTCGCAACCGGCCGGGACGGCTTGATCTTGGATTTCCCTTTCCAGGATCCGGGTTCGCCCCGCCCCCCCGACCCGCCCAGGCCAGATAAAAAACCATGCCCAGGCAAACCACCCCGGCCGCGGCCACGAAGGGAACCAGTTTCGTCAGCGGCGAATTGCCCAACAAAAAGCGGTAATTCAGTCCCATGCCCAGCAAAACCACCAAAATCAGGGAAGGAAACCCCAACACCCGATCCAAGGTAATTGACGCCAGGGCCGGAGCGAATCCCGTTCCCAAGCCGCGACCAAGGGCATAAACCCGATAGGCGTCCCCGCCGGTGGAACCCGGCAGAAAAATATTGAAAAACGTTCCCGCCAGACATAACCTGAAGGTCGCGAAGAGGGACATGGCAATCCCGCGGTCGCCCAGCAATCTATGCAGCCTCAACGCTCCTAGAAAAGGCTGGGTGAAGGAAATTCCGCAGCCTAGCAGGGACAAAAGCCAATTGTCGAAAACCCGGCTCAAAATCCCGGCATCGGGACGAAGCAAGGGATTGAGCGCCACCAGGGCAACCAGAAAGGCGGCGAAACAAATTCGGTGGACATTCCACGACCCGTGTCCCAGCAGCCGCCAGAGCGTCCCCGGCGACAACATAAAAAACAGGAGCATAACGAAATCGCGGCTGTCCGCTCCCGCGGACTCCCGGAATGGCGGGCGGAAATTGAAGCAATAATCCGCCAATTGGAACAACAGCAGAAGCAGCCAACAGACGGGCGGGAGCCATTCCCATTTGGAAGGCCGGCCCGGACTCGCGGAGGCGACTGGTTTGGGGGGATAATCAAATCCGTCGGGATTCATTCAAGGGGAACCTCCCGACAAGCGGTTCCGTCTGGCCCAGGATCCCCAAGCTCCGGGCGAATCGCCCGGATCGTCCTGGTAAATTTTCCTTAGCGCCAGACGGATGGCGTCGGCTAGCACGGGATTACCGCGGGAGACAAGGCGAGCGAACAGGTTGGCGCCCAATTCCTTTCCGGCCATTTCCCCCAGTGATTCGGCCGCCAGGCAGGCCAGTTCCAAATCTTGATCCTCCAGGGCCTCCAAGAGCGCCGGGATCGCCCTGGCATCGCCCATCGCGCCCAGGCTCCTCGCCGCCGCCCGGCGAAAAGGCGGCGACTCGCCGGCCAAATCCTCCAACACCCTGGCGGTGACTCCCACCACTCCCATTCCGGCCAGGGCGATGGCGGCCTCGGTCCTCACCTCGGGCCGGCCGTCCCGCAGAAGCGGCGACAGGCTCCCGGCCAAACCGGCGAAGCCGATCTTCGCCAGGGCGCGAACGGCGGCGGCCCGATTGGCTCCGACCCGATCAAACAGGGCGGCTTCCAAATATTCGATGGCGGCGGGGTTCCTGCTCAAGCCCAGCAGTTCTATGGCCCGCCGCCGGACCGGAGTGGAAGGGTGATGAATATAGCCGGCGATGGACCGGGCGCCGGGACCGGGGGGAAACACGGCCCCTCCATAGCCAAGGGCGGCAAGGGCGGCAAGGGCTTCAATGGCCACCAAGGGATCGGCGTGCGCCGCCTGGCGTTCCGCCGCCGGAAGGTAGGCGGCCAGCCGCGACTCCGCCAAGAACCGGAGAGCCTGAATCAACAAACCGGGATGAGTCTCGTAATAGAGTAGCGTTACTATTTTTTCCGCCGCCGCCGCTTCGCCGGACAGGGCGGCGGCTTGGACCGACCAGATCCGCAGTTCCGTCCCGCCATTCGAAAGGCAGGCCAAGACCTGCGGCAGAAGCCTTTGGTCAAGACCTCCGGTTCGGGCATATTTGACGGCTATCGCCCGCATGACCACGGCTCGAAAACGCTCGGTGGACCCGCTCCCCGCCAGCGACAGGGACAGCCAGTCGTCAAGTCCGCTTCCGGGTGGGGGCGGGAACCCCGCGGCGATTGGCTTGTCCTGGCTTAACAGACGCGATAAATTGGCGGGATCCAGCCGGGAATACAACTTGGCCAGAGCCGCTCCGGCGGTTTCGCTTAAAATCGGATCCTCCGCGAAAAACGCCTCGATAAGCGGCGCCTCGGCTTCGGGAAGGGCCAACTCTCCCAAAAGTCTGGCCGCCGCCTGGCGGCGAAGACGTTTGCCGGGATCCCTTTCCGCCAAGGCGGAAACAATAATGCTTGCCGAATCGTCGGCAAGCATTAAAACTTGTCTTGAGGCGAATTCCCGCTCGCGCCGGCTTAAGACTGGATCGGCGGCCCGATCCAGCCATTCGTCCAGGGATTCGCCGGCCAAGGCCGATATGACGCCGGAGGACAGCCAGAAAATCGCCGCCAGGGCCGCGAGATTATTTTCCGGCCGCATCCTTTTCCCTGGCCAAGCCTCGTGAAGGACGGTTTTCCTCCTTGAGCCGGGTGGCTTTGCCCACCCGATCCCGCAGATAATACAGTTTGGCCCGCTGGGAACGGCCACGCCGCTTGACTACGATCTTCTCCACCCTGGGGGCGTGAAGAGGGAAAACCCGTTCGACGCCTTCTCCCGCCACCAGACGCCGAACCGTGAAACTCGCATTCATGCCGCCCTTCTTTTTGGCGATGACCACGCCATTGAAAATCTGAATGCGTTCCTTTTCGCCTTCGATGATTCTCACATGCACATCAACCGTATCCCCCACCCAAAAGGAATCAATGGTTTTTTTGCTGTTTTCCTTTTCCAACTCGGCAATAATCGGATTCATGATTCACTCCAGGGAAAATAAAAACCGCCGTCCGGAACCGACTCCGGACGACAATGCTATAATTTGGTGAAGATCATGATTTTGTGAACGTTACAACAATAGTCCCTCAAAACTTCCGACCCAATTCGCTTGAATTGCCGGGCAATTAAACCTTTTCCCAAGCGTTAGCCTGGAATTATGGGTTGAGAGACGTGAATTTTGCCCTTCCTCCGAGTATCTTAAATGGAATTAATTGAAACGCAAGGGAAAAACAATTCAAACAACTTCAGTTGACTTTTGAAGGAAATCAAACAAACGCAAGCGGTTTAATCTTTAAAGGAAATCGGGCGGCGGTTGGCCCGATTTCCTTTAAAAGTCGACAACTTCGGGGAATCTCCGAAACAAATATTCGCTTGGGGAAAAACCTCTCCATGGCGGTAACGATTTTGTCACGGGTTGAAATGTTTCACCTTGCAACGCCAGACAGCCATGTCCCCCTCATTTTTCAAAATGTCTCAGGCAGGCCGGCGGATGCGCCTTGTCCCGGTGAGCCAAAACGCACCGACAGCAGATGCCGTGATTGTCGCAGGCGGTATTGGAGCAATTGCAATTCCGTTGGTTGTTTTCCCGGTTTAAACAGGCATTGTTTTCAATCATGGTTTTCTCCTTGCCAAAACCCCGAATCGAGGATATATTTTGGTATGGTCAAAGCCCAACCGGTTCGACGGGGATTTCCCCTCCGCGGGGCGGCCGGTTGCCTTCGTGAACCTATTCGCGCTTTGTTTTCAGCCAAGTATAATTCCGTCCCGAACAATGCACAAGCCTTTTCCGAAAGGGTGGTTGGTGGCTAAAAGATTGAACCAGCCAATAAACCGATCCCTATATTACCCAATCAGGTTGAATTTTTCCGGTTGCGCGGTCCCAAATTTTTCATCCCTCCCGGTTCGCCTTTTTCCCATAATCGTCCTATCCTTTTCCTTAATGTTGATTTCCGGCTGCGAGGAAACCGAACCTCCGGTTCCGACCCGCCTGACCCTTTATGGAGTTGGCGCCAGGACCAGCCCATTGGCAAGCCGGCTTGATCAAAAACCGCGTTTCATGGTCTTCGGCCGGGACCAATCCGGCGCCGATGCCCCGGTTGCGGGAATCCGCCTAGCCTTCCGGCTGGCGGAACGGCCGGCCGGCGCCGAAAACGGCGAATTGATTCCCTCGGAGGCCGTGACCGACGCGGCCGGAACCGCCGAAGTCGATTTCCTGGTTGGCGACCGGCCGGGCATCTATCGGATTGAGGCTTACGCTCCGGATTACCGGACGATCCCGCCAATATCGGTTACCGTCCTGGGCGGGGTACAAATAACCGGCGCCCCCCAGGATGGCCGGGTCGGCCAGACCGCCGCTTCCCCCCTGGCGGTGCGGCTGGAAAAAGCCCCGGGCGTTTATGTGGGGGAGGACGAAGGCGAGGTCAGGTTCAATCTGTTGATGGCTCCCCCCGGAACCAGGCTTTCGGGGAAGCTGGCGTATAGCGACGCCTCGGGTCTGGCGGTCAGCGATCTCAGATTCGGCGATTCCCAAGGCAGAATAGACGTGGGGATTTCCATCCTGAAGGGATTGCCGGGCAATACCTCCTTCCTTGAACCAATAGTGGTGAGCTTGTTCGCCTTGGACGCCTGGTCGTCCGCGACATCGCTCCTGGGGGGGGTGGCCCTTTTTCTCTTCGGCATGCGGATGATGTCCGAATCCCTCCAGTTCGTGGCCGGGGAAAAACTCCGCTATCTTCTCAGCCTGCTTACCACCAACCGCTTCATGGCGGTCGGGGCGGGGGCGATGGTGACGGCGCTGATCCAAAGTTCCAGCGCCTGTACGGTCATGGTGGTGGGATTCGTCAACGCCGGCCTGATGCGGCTCGAACAAGCCATCGGGGTGATAATGGGGGCCAATATAGGGACCACCCTCACCGCCCAGATCATCTCCTTGAATCTCGCCCGAATGGCCTTGCCGGCCATCACCATCGGCGTGGTCATCCTCTTCCTGGCCAAGCGCCAGGCGGTCAAATCATGGGCGTCCGTCATCATAGGATTCGGCATGCTGTTCCTTGGCATGACCGTCATGTCGGATGAACTGCTGCAGTTGCGCGATTCGTTGCTGGTGACCAGCTTGTTCCGGGGGCTCAATTGCCGGCCGGAACCCGGCGGCTTCATCCCGATCTGGCAATTCATGAAGGCGGTCGGTTGCGGCTTGGCGGTCACCCTCGTCCTCCAAAGTTCGGCGGCCACAATCGGCATGCTCATCACCGTGGCCGCGGCCGGGTTGATTGATCCCTATGCCGCCTTCGGAATACTCCTGGGGGACAACATAGGAACCACCATAACCGCCGCCCTCGCCTCCATAGGGACCGGCGCCGCGGCCAAGCGCGCCGCCTGCTTCCACGTCATGTTCAATGTTTTCGGGGTCGCGATAATGATCCTGCTTAATTACGTGGAGTGGCCGGGCCGGCCGGGCCGGCCGATTTTCATGGAGTTAGCCAACCTTCTCACCCCCGGCGACGTTTTCGTCGGGAACGAGAATCTGCCGCGTTTCCTGGCCAACGCCCATACGCTTTTCAATGCGACCTGCACCGCCGTCTTTGTTCTTTTCGTTCCCCAATTCGCCCGCCTCTGCCGCTTTCTAATCCATTCCGCCCCCGCCGAGGATGAATACGAGGGCGACGCCCGGCGAATACTTGAACCCCATCTTCTTTCCACTCCCTACCTGGCGATCCGGCAGGTTTGGGCCGAGGTGGGGGTAATGCTGGGCAAGGCCCGCGAATCCCAACGCGAAGGCTATGCCGCCCTTCTGCACGCGCCGACGCCGGATTGGGACGAAAACCTGGTCCGGGCCGCCAAAAACCTGGAGGAGGAGACGGACGAACTGAAAACCGCCATCACCAAATATCTAGGCGGAATTTCCCTAACCACCCTGAACGAAAACCAAGCCGAAATGTTTCCCCGCCTGGTCCATGCGGTCAACGACGCGGAAAAAGTGGCCGATATCGGCAAGCATATTTCGAAATTGGCCCGGCGGGCCAACCGTCAATCCATCGCCCTGACCCCCGAGGCGGTGAACGACATGAACCAGTTGAGGTCGACGGCCGACGAGATACTAAAACTGGCGGAAAAAACGATCACCATCAATGCCGACGGCATTGAAACGTCCGGCGGGGGGGCGGTTCTCCGCAAGAAGCTTCTTGACGACGGCAAGCGGCTGGAAAAGGATTTCAAGTCCAAAAGCAGCCTGGTCAGGAAAAACCATGAAAAACGGAATGAACAGGGATTGTGCGAAATTCGCGCCGGCATTATTTTTATGGACGTGGTCAACTCGCTGGGCCGGTCGGCCGGCTGCGGCATAAACATCATCGAAGCCGCCTGTCCCGGCGAAGCCGCCGCCCAAGCCTCGGCCAACCGCCGCATTTCCATCCGGCTGCGGGACGAAACCTGAGAGCCGGGGGCCAGCCTTGGGCAAGGGAAGCGGCGTTCGAGGCGGTCCAAGGGCTCACGAAAAACAACCCCGTAATCTTCTCCAGTTTCGCCTCCGATCCGCTTACCTTCGCCGCCGACCGGGCGAGCGCCCGGCGGAATTCACGGTTGATCCGGGGGGGAAATCAATTCGCCGGCCAAACCGCTTGCCTAAAAATCAAACTAAAATATACTTTTCATCTGGAGGTTTCCGGGTTCATTCTTGTCAGGGGAGGCCCAAACATATGTTGTCGGCGGAAAAGATCGCCCGATACGAAGGGAAATGCGGGCAATTCAGGATCGGCCTGATTAAGCTTTTGCACAAAATCCAAACCGGCCATCCGGGCGGTTCGTTGTCGGCCGTGGAAATTCTCACGATTCTCTACAACGAGATCCTGCGTCTCGATCCCCGAAACCCCGAAAAGCCGGATCGGGACATTTTTATCCTAGGGAAGGGCCACGGAGCCCCCATCCTGTATATCATATTGGCCGACCTGGGGTTTTTTCCCGGGGAGGAACTCGCCAGCCTCCGCCAACTCGGCAGCCGGCTCCAGGGCCATCCCTGCGCCAACAAGCTCCCCGGCATAGAACTTTCCACCGGACCGCTTGGGCTCGGCATTTCCGCCGCGGTCGGACGCGCCCTGGCCGGGAAGCTCGACAAAACCGGGGAAAATGTCTTCATCCTTCTCGGCGACGGGGAAATCCAGGAAGGCATTGTCTGGGAGGCGGCCATGGCCGCCGGCAAATACCGGCTGGACAACCTTGTCGCCATTCTCGACCACAACGGGGTTCAACTCGACGGCAAGGTCGACGACATCATGCCGCTAGGCGACGTCAAGGCCAAATGGACCGCCTTCGGTTGGAACTGCCTGGAAATGGACGGGCACAATCTGGCCGAAATCCATGAGCGGATGCTCCAGGCCAGGGATCTCAAAAACGGCGGACCCGTCATCGTCATAGCCAAAACCGTAAAGGGCAAGGGAGTGTCGTTCATGGAAGGCAATCACGCCTGGCACGGCAAACCCATAGGGGATGCGGAATTCTCCGCCGCCCTCGAAGAACTGGAGGCCAAATGATGGAAACCATCGCCATGCGCGACGCCTACGGGGCGGCCCTGGCCGAACTCGGCTCTGAATTGCCCAACCTGGTGGTCCTGGACGCCGATGTGGCCGGCTCCTCCAAGAGTTCCCTTTTCGGCGCCAAATTCCCCGAGCGCTTTTTCAATGTCGGCATCGCCGAAGCGAATATGGCCGGAATGGCCGCCGGCCTGGCGCTAAAGGGAAAACTCCCGTTTGTACATTGCTTCGCCGCCTTCATGATGCTCCGGGCCGGCGATCCCATACGCAGCCTCGCCTGTTACCAGAACCTGCCGGTAAAATTCTGCGGCACCTATGCCGGCCTTTCCGATTCCTATGACGGCGCCAGCCACCACGCCATATCCGACATCTCCTTTTTCCGGGCCCTGCCCAACATGAAAGTGATTTCCCCGGCCGACGGGGAGGAAACCCGGCGGGCGGTCCGCTTCGCCGCCGGCCTGGCGGGCCCGGTATATCTGCGCATTTCCCGGGCCGAAGTACCCAAAAGCCTTTTCGGAGCCGGTTACGAATTCGAATACGGCAAGGGGTACGTGGCCCGCGAAGGCTCGGATCTCACCCTTGTCGCCACCGGCTTCATGAACGTCCAGGCGTTGCGGGCGGGGGAACTTTTGGCCAAGGAGGGCATCCGCGCCCGGATAGTCAACATTCATACCATCAAGCCCATCGACGCCTCCCTGATTGCGAAATGCGCCAGGGAAACCGGGGCGGTGGTAACCTGCGAGGAACACAACGTCATCGGCGGCCTGGGCGCGGCGGTGGCCGAGGTCCTTGGCCGCGAATCCCCGGTTCCCCTGGAGATCCTGGGGATCGAGGATTGTTTCGCGGAATCCGGCGATTACGGAAAACTCCTTGAAAAATATGGCCTTTCACCCGACAGAATCGTGGAAAAGGCCAAAAGGGTCCTTTCGCGCAAGAAGGGAAAATGAATTGTTCTTCCAACCGGCCGGAGTATTGTTGAGGCGCCGGATAAACTCGCGGTGCTTATTTTCCGCCGAGCCCCAATTTCCATCTCGTTTTCCAAAAGGGAGTGGACGCCATGAAAATTGTCGTATTGGACGGTTACACCCTAAATCCCGGCGACATCGACTGGAACGGCTTCAAAAAACTGGGGGAATTGGTCTGCTATGACCGCACCACCACCAAAAAGGAGGAGACGGCCAAAATTATCGACCGCATCGCCGACGCCGACGCGGTCATAACCAACAAGACGCCCATAACCCGGGAAATACTCGACTCCAAGCCAAAAGTGAAATATATCGGGGTCCTCGCCACCGGTTACAATGTCGTGGATGTCGACGCCGCCAGGGAAAAGGGGGTTGTCGTCACCAACATCCCCACCTACGGAACCACCGCCGTGGCCCAGTTCGTTTTCGCCCATTTGCTGGAATTCTGCCATCATGTGGCGCATCACGCCGAGACGGTCAAGAACGGCCGCTGGGCAAAATCCGAGGATTTTTGCTATTGGGACTACCCCCTGATTGAACTGGCGGGCAAGACGATGGGGATAATCGGGTTTGGCCGCATCGGACAAACGGTGGCCGGGATCGCCGTCGCTTTCGGCATGAAGGTGCTTGCCTACGATGAATATGTGGATAAATCCCGGGAAACCGATTCGATTAAATACGCCTCTCTCGACGACGCCCTGGCCAAATCGGACGTAATCAGCCTGCATGTCCCGCTTTTTGATTCCACCCGGGGATTGATCAACAAGTCGACCATAGCCAGGATGAAGGACGGGGTCATCATCATCAACACCTCCCGCGGACCCCTAGTGGTGGAGGAGGACATGGTCGAAGCCTTGGAAAGCGGCAAGGTGGCCGGTTTCGGCTCGGACGTGGTCGAGGTTGAACCCATCGCCCCCGACAACAAATTGCCCCGAACCCGGAACTGCCATATCACTCCCCACATAGCCTGGGCTCCCAAGGAGGCGCGCATCCGGCTGATGAACATAGCGGTGGACAACCTGGCCGCCTTCGCCAAGGGCAGTCCCGTAAACGTGGTGAACAAGTAGAGCCGGTTCCAGGCGGGCTTGTGAAACAATTGCCACCTTGCCGGGTGGTGGACTTTTAAAGAAATCGAACCAAACCCCCGCTTGATTTCCTTTAAAATCCTCCGATGTTGAGTCCGGCGCCGCCAGTTTGGGAGGCGCGGCATGAAATTTCTTGAGCGACTTGATTTTTCCCGCCTTCCCGCCCGGCTGCGCTGGGCCTTGCTGGCCGGACTGACCCTGATTTTTTCCTTTATACTGGTTTCGCTGCGGCTGCCGGCCGGCATCCTCATGGGGGCCATGGGGGCGGCAATCGTCATGGCCCTGGCGGAAGGCCAAATACAAACGCCGGGAATCGCCTTTTCCCTGGCCCAGGGAATGGTCGGCTGCCTGGTGGCGGGCTCAATCTCCCCGGCGACCCTGGACACCATCGGGCGAAACTGGCCATTTTTCATCTCCATGGTGCTGTCGGTGTCGGCGATAAGCACCTTCCTGGGCTGGCTTCTGGCCAGGACCCGGATATTGCCGGGATCCACCGCCATCTGGGGCACTTCGCCCGGAGCGGCCCTGCTGATGACCTTGATGTCGGAAAATTTCGGCGCCGATTCCCGGCTGGTCGCCTTCATGCAATATTTGCGGGTACTGACGGTCACCCTGTTCGCCACCACCCTGCCGCTGGTTTGGGACATAGCCATAGCCGCCTCGCCCCCGGAACGGGCGGCGGAAATTTTCGATCCCGGCTCCATATTCCTGGCCTTGGGATTGGCGGTTGCGGGAACATTCCTGCGCGGTTTGTGCCATTTCCCGTCGGGACCGATGCTATTGCCGATACTAGTGCTTCCCTTTCTCGCCGCCGCCGGGCTGGGCCCCCTGCGCCTGCCTTGGCAACTTTACGCCGCGTCCTATTGCGTGGTGGGTTGGAACGTGGGCATGCGCTTCACCCGTTCCATCGTGTCCTATGCCCTGCACGCCTTTTCCCGCATTTTGGCCACCATCCTCGCCATGATAGCGGCTTGCGGAATCCTGGCCTGGATTTTCGTGGCCGCGGCGGGCATCGATCCCCTGACCGCCCTCTTGGCCTCCTGTCCCGGAGGCATGGATACCGTAGCCATCATCACCGCCTCGATCGGGGGAGACGTGCCCCTGGTCATGGCGGTTCAAACCGGCCGTTTCATTTTTGTGCTTCTAACCGGGCCGGCCGTTGCCGCCTTCATAAGCAAACGCCTGGAGGGAACCGCGCGCGGCGAAACAACCGCTTGACCCTCAATTGGCCGCCGGGAATTCCTCCGCCGGCCTCCCCCGGCGGGGATTGGTGAAAACCGTCACCGGGAGAAGGGTATCGATCAGGGGATCCATCTCCGGGGGATCCTCTTCCCGGAAAACCTCCGCCAGGCCGGCGACAACGCCGGCCGTTATCCGGCGTACGGTTTTTTCCGCCTGCACCACATATTTCTGCTGAGCCCGATCCCGGCGCGAAACTACGCAGCGGCCGTCGGAGACCCGGTAAACCTCGGTCGCCACATCGACCCCGGTCATTTCGGCGAACATGATTTGCGCCGCCAGGATGGCGGTGGAAATGACCGCCGAATAAAGGCTGGGAACCGACTGGGAACGGCGGAATTCAACCACCTGCCCCCGGACAACGAAATCGGCTCCGGCAATCCGGCCCATGCGCACCGCCTCGTCCGGACTGAGCAATTGGTCATGGGTGGCCTGGCCGGTGGCGTCCCACAGCAACCGGAGGCCGGAAACCCCGGACAGTCCGGCTCCGAAAACCCCGGTCACCACCTCCCCTCCCCCGGTCGCGGCGATGAGATTGTTGGGATTGTCGCGATCATGGTAGGGAAGCAACAAAACCCCGACTTCCTTCCCCCCCAATTCCTTCGACGCCCGGGCCGCCGTCCGCGGGTCCCCGCTTGCCAGCCATGGCTGTTCCGAAACAAGGGGAAGACTGACCACCGGACCATCGGCGTAAAGCGTTTCCGCGACCGAAGGATTTTCCGCCGCGATTTCCGCCGGCGAAATCTCCGGGGCGGAATCGAGACCCTCCGGATTCGCCTTCAAAGCCTCCGGCCCTCCCGGTTCCGGCGAATCAGGCGGTCCGATGGTTTCCGCCAGGGACTCCGATTCGCCGGCCGCCGTCTCGGCCGTCCGGCCGGAGCCGATCACCACCGGCCGAAAAGCCAGCGCTTCGGCCAATAGTTCTTCGCCTTCGGCAAATATGTCGGCCGCCAAATCGTCCCCGGTAAGCCGGAGAGCCAGTTCGTCAAGTTCCCCAATATCGGCCGGCGACGGCGAATCGTCCGCCCCCGCCTCGAACCGTTCTTCCGCCTCCTCCTCCGCTCCGGACTCGCCGCCGCCGGTTTCGGCGACCGTCGCGGCATCCCCGGATTCCGGGATCGGGCCGCTTTCGGCCGCGATCCCCGGATCCGTAACTTCTTCCTCCCTTTCCGATTCCAGAAACGGCGGCGGCATCGGCAGGGGTGGGTCGGCTTCGCCCTCTCCGGGATAATCCTCTTTCGCCGGCTCATTCCGGTATCGCCCGGCTATAAGGGAAGCCAGGGCTTGGTCGGAAGAAAATCCCAGGCGCGACAGGGAAGCCGCCGTCCGTTGAAAGAAGCCGTCGATTATCCTCGCCGCCACGGCCCGAGCCTGGCGCTCCCGGCCGCCGGCGGCGCCGGGCATGGCCGCCGCCTGGTAGTTGTCTCCCACAAACAGCAGCACCCCCCGGTCGGCGTCGATCACCCGGACAAACATTCCGGCCCGGGAAGGTATGCTGGCGGCCCTGGTGCCGGTAAAACTGAAAATCTGCCCGGCCACAACCAAATCCGCCCCCTGCCGGCGGCCGATTTCAGCGGCTTGGGCATTGGTGAGGGAAGCTTCCCGGCGCGGCAAGGGCGGCGCCAGTATTTCCACCGCCGGGCCGAATTTGCTGCTCCGCAGGGCGGAAGCGAAAATTTCCCGGGCGTGTTCGCCTAAATCGTCCTTATGGGCGTCCCCGGGATCCACGAAGGTGCGGGTGTCCAGGAACGGCAGGATAAGGACCTTTTGGGAAGCCGGAGGGGGGCCGTCGCCGGTCCGGTAACTGAACAGCCGCTCGTCGCAGCCGCCAATCAGCGGAGCCAGCGCCAGGACGGCCAGACCGGCGGCAATCGAACCCGCCCGGCCGCGTCCGTAACCAAACAGAATTTCCCCAAGCTTGCCCGCCATATCCGCGCCTTTCCCAGCCCCGACCATTTCCGGAGGCTTCAAATCCCCCCCGCCCTCGCCACCGCCGCCAGCCGGCCGGCTTCCAGCCGGAAAATCCGATCGGCCCTGGCGGCCAGGGCCGATTCATGGGTGACGACAATCACGGCCATGCCGGCCTCCCCCACCATCCGCCACAGCCAGGCCGACACCTCCTCCCCGGTATCGGCGTCCAGATTGCCGGTCGGCTCGTCGCACAACAACAATCCGGGGCCGGGCAGAAGCGCCCGGGCGATGGCCGCCCGTTGCCTCTCGCCCCCGGACAACTGGGAAGGGCGGTGATCCCGACGCCCGGACAGTCCCAGGCGTTCCAACCAATCAAGGGCGCCCCGGCGGCTCCGCCCCCCCATGCCCAACCCGCTGAGCGCGGCGCCTAGCATGACGTTTTCCAGCACGGAAAAATCGGGAAGCAGATGGTAGTTTTGAAAAACAAAGCCGATTTCCCGTCCCCTAAGGGCGGTCCGCCGGGAATCCGGCAGCCGGGAGGCGGGAAGGCCGCGCAGACGTATTTCCCCGGTATCGGGCCGGTCAAGAAGCCCGCACAGGTTGAGGAGGGTGGTTTTCCCCGAGCCGCTGCGCCCGACAATGGCGATCACCTCGCCCTCCGCCACCGCCAGGTCGAGATCGCGCAGGACCGGGAGCCTCTTCTCCCCGTCGCGGTAGGTTTTGGAAAGTTTTTCGGCTTCCAGGACGTTTCCCGCCATTTCAATCCTCGCGCAGGGCCGACATGGGCTCCCGGCAAGCGGCCCAGGCGGCCGGGTAGCCGGCCGCCAGCACGGAAACCAATACGGCGGCCCCGAAATACAGCGCCAGTTTCCAGGGGTGGATTACCAGCGGCAGGCCGGCCTCCCCGGCCAGGCCGAACAGGCGGGGGGGATACAGCGGCTGGCCGGTGATTCTTTCATAGTAGACGTCTATGCGGGGGCGCCTTCCGGCCGCCGTTTCCAGGCCGGAAAGAGGAGCCGTCACGGCCCCGCCGGCGGCCAGGCGCCTGTTTCCGCCGACATTTTCGCTTCTCAGCGGACCGGCGAGGAAAGTCCCCAGGATTCCCCCCAGCAGCCCCCCGGCGGCGCCGAGCAGCAATCCCACGCAAAGGAAAACCGTCATCACCCCCAGGCGGGTGGCTCCCAGGCAGCGGAGCAGGCCGACGTCCCGGAGACGCCGGCTGACCAGGGTGACCAAAATGGCGAAGACGCAAAAGCCGCCGGCCCCGTCGTTCAGAAACAACACCAATTCCATCAGGTTGTTTTCATGTTTCATGCCCCGGGCGATTTCGCCCCAGCGCTTTTGCCAGGTATTCGAGACCAGGACCGGCCCTTCCGGCCCGGTTCCGGCCAGAGCCAGCCGCGCGGCCCGGACGATGTCCGATTCCAGTTCGTCGGCCAGGGCGGGATTTTCCAGCCAGGCGACCAAAATTTCCACCCGGGATTCCGCGTCCGGATAATCGGCGGCGTGGTAAAATTTTCCGGCTTCCCCGATGGGAATATAGACGCCGTAATTGTCCTTTTCAAAGCTGCCGCTCCGGAACAGGGACACGATTTCAAAAGCGCGGGATCTGGCGGTCAAGCCGCCGTCCGGGTTCCG
This sequence comes from Planctomycetota bacterium, assembly GCA_031270145.1. Classification (GTDB taxonomy): domain Bacteria; phylum Planctomycetota; class SZUA-567; order SZUA-567; family SZUA-567; genus JAJBSZ01. The sequence goes on along the minus strand of JAISYD010000211.1, from coordinate 20,698 downwards.
CTCGGCGTAAAAAAGCTCGATCTCGCTCCCCGGAGCCGCCTGAAGGCGCCGGGCCAGTTGTTCTCCCATGAACAGGCCGGGCCTGGGGCCAGTAGTCCCCCAAGCCGGATTCGCCCGGGATGGCTTATAGGAAATAAGGTGCCTGGCCAGGGAGCTGTGGGCCAATTCGGACGCCAAATCGATTCCCTGGACCCAGACGTATTCGGCGCCGCCGCCGGACTTCAGGAAGCCCGCCTTCTGAATCAGGGGGGTCACCGCCAGAACCCCGTCCAGGCTTTCCACGGCTCCGGCCGCCCTCGAGAAATCGGCCTTGTCCAGCAAGCCGCCTTCCGGCCTGACCGTCACCTGTTCGCCCAGATTCATGAGGCGCTGCTCCAAATCCGCCAGCATGCCGTCCAACACCGCCATGGCGACGATTTGCACCGCCAGGGCCAGGCCGATGGCCAGCACGGCGATAAAATTTACCGGGCGGCGGACAGCGTACCGCCAAGCGAGGCGGAAATACGGCATGGACTTATAGTTCCCTTCCCGACGGAATGGAGATGCTTGGGGAACATCCAAAAGACCGTATGAGGTTCCCTTATTATTTGTCGGCCAAAACGGCGTTCAAATTGCCATAATTAATCCCGGCGGCGAAGCCTGAAGGCGGGGCTTCGGCAAGGGCGGGACGACGCCGGGAAAAGGATCGCCGGGAAACTCCCGGCGGATTGAACCGCATCCGGGAAAAATCCGCCCTCGTTGCGGAGATCGGAAATAACGCGTTTCCAACCCTATCCTCATAATTTTCCAACAATCGGGGATATACTCCCGCTCGTGGTCCAAATACGATCCGGCGCCGATACGGGACCGGTGTTCCCCCAAGGGAGGTCAATCGCCATGCCGCGCGAGTCATGGAAGGACAAGATATTGTTCACCCCCGGCCCCTTGACCACCAGTCCGGCGGTGAAGACGGCCATGTTGCGCGATCTCGGCGCCCGGGACGCCGATTTCCTGAAAATCGTCCTCGACGTCAAAAAACGGCTTCTCGATCTGGCGGAGGTGGACGGGGACAAATACACCGTTGTCCTGATGCAAGGCTGCGGCAGCATGGGCGTGGAGGCGGCCGTCGGTTGCGCCGTTCCCAAAAAGGGTGGCAAGCTTTTGGTCGCAATCAACGGCGCCTACGGCAAACGCATCTCCGATATGGCCCGGGTCATGAACATGCCGGTGGAAACGCTGGACTATCCGGAAAACGCCCCCGTCAAGCCGGAGGACGTCGGGGAAAGGCTGAAAAACGACGACGGCATCACCCACGTGGCCATGGTCCATTGCGAAACGGCGTCCGGCATTTTCAACCCGGTCAAGGAGGTCGGCAAAATCGTCTCCAAGCGGAAGCGCGTCTTCATCGTCGACGCCATGTCCAGCTTCGGGGCGGCGGAGATAAAGATTGACAAGTGGGATATCCGCTGGCTCGTCTCCTCGGCCAACAAATGCGTCGAGGGCGTGCCCGGGTTCTCCTTCGTCATAGTCGAGAACAAGGCCCTGGCGGCCAGCGCCGGCAATGCCCGCAGCCTGTGCCTGGATTTGCACGCGCAAAACGAGGACATGCGGAGGAACGGGCAGTTCCGCTACACGCCCCCCGTCCACGCCGTCCTCGCCTTCCATCGGGCGCTTCTCGAACTGGAGGCGGAGGGAGGCGTGGAGGCCCGGATGAAGCGCTACCGCCGGAATTGCCGGACCCTGAGGGAGGGAATGGCCGAACTCGGCTTCGAGGAATATCTCGCCCCGGACGACCACGGCTGGATAATAACCTCCTTCCGGTATCCGCGAAATACCGCCTTCTCCTTTGACAATTTCTACAACCTCCTCAGGGACGACGGTTTCGTCATTTATCCGGGAAAGGTCGACAACGCCGATCTCTTCCGCGTCGGCAACGTCGGCCGCATCGCTCCGTCCGATGTCTCCTGCCTCATCGACGCCATGCGCAGGTCGCTGGCGAAAATGGGCGTCGCCATGGCCCCGGGAAAGATCCCCGAATGAAAACCAACCCCGTCTCCCTGGTTGTCTGCGACTTGGCCGGCACCACCGTCGATTATGGCAGCCGGGCCCCCCTCGCGGCGTTCATCGAAGTTTTCGGCCGGCATGGGGTGATCGCCTCGGAAGCCGAAACCCGCGGGCCCATGGGCATGGACAAGCGCGATCACCTCGAACGCATGCTTTCCCTGCCGCCGATAGCCGCGCAATGGCGAAAGCAACACGGCCGCGATTCCACCGCCGCGGACCTGGACATGCTGTTCAAGGAATTCATGCCTATCCAAACCGAATTGCTGGAGGCCCATTCAGAGGTCGTTCCCGGCGCGGCGGAGGCGGTGGAACTATGCCGGTCGCTAAAGATCAAGGTCGCGGCCACGACCGGGTACAACCGGCCGATGACGGACATTGTCCTGGCCGCCGCGAAGAGGCGGGGCTTGACCTTCGATTTTTCCCGCTGCGCCGCCGAGGTTCCGGCCGGCCGGCCGGCGCCGTGGATGATCTTCCGTTGCATGGAGGCGGCCAACGCGTATCCGCCGTCCGCCGTCATTAAGATCGGCGACACCATCGCCGACATCGAGGCCGGACTCAATGCCGGAGTGTGGACGGTTGGCGTGGCCATGACCGGCAATCTGCTCGGTCTTTCGCGCCGGGCGGTTGAAAAAATGACGAAGGCCGAGCTGGAGGCGTCCCTTATCCCCGTCCGCGGGAAAATGGCTGAAGCCGGGGCGCATATGGTGATTGATTCCCTGGCCGACATGCCGCTCGTATTGTCGGCCGCGCGCCTGGCTATCGAGAAGGGACGTCATCCGGAAAAACCGGGATTGTCGCCGGGGCCATCGCCGAAAAGCCGGCGGACGCGGAACAATCGCCAATCGATCGCCCCCCTTGAACGACCAACCGCGTCGGCGGTTGCCGCTCGCGAATGAGGCTTATTCCACCCGACCGCAAAAAGGAGAACGCCATGCGAAAAACCGTATTGATGTCCTTGGTTCTTGGAACGATGTTCTGCCTCGCGCCGGCGGGCCGTCCCTCCGCCGGCGAAGCCATCGTGGTATACACCGCCCTGGAGGACGACGAGTACCCTGGCTACCTCGAACTGTTCAAAAAACAGCGCCCGGACATCGAGGTCAAGATTGTCCGCGACTCCACCGGCATCGTCACGGCCAAGCTGTTGGCCGAAAAGAACAATCCCCGGGCCGACGTGGTGTGGGGACTCGCCGCCACCGGCCTCATCCTGGCCGAAAAGCGGGGCATGCTTGAACCGTATGCCCCGAAACGCCTGGAAAAGGTGAACCCCATGCTTCGGGACGCCGCCAATCCTCCCGCCTGGGTCGGGATCAAGGCTTGGGAAACCGGCATCGTCGTCAACACGATCGAGTTGAAAAAACTTGGCCTGCCCATGCCCGGGGACTACCGCGATCTCCTCAATCCCGCCTACCAGGGCCTGATCGCCATGCCGAACCCCGCCAGTTCCGGTACCGGCTATCTGACCGTCTCCGCCCTCATTCAACTCATGGGCGAGAGGGAGGCCTGGAACTACCTCGACCAGTTGCACCGAAACATCATGCAATACACCCATTCCGGCTCGAAACCGGCCAAGATGGCCGGCCAGGGCGAAGCGGTGATAGGAATTTCCTTCGGCTACCGGGGGCTCAAGCAAAAAGCCAATGGCGAGCCGGTGGAAACGGTGTGGCCCGCTTCCGGAGCCGGCTGGGATCTCGAGGCCAATGCCCTGGTGAGGAAGGCGAAAATCAAGGACGCGGCCAAAACCTTCCTCGACTTCGCCCTCGGGGAGGATGTTATGAGGATGTACGCGTCCATCTACCCCATCACGTCGATCGAAAGCGGCTTACCCGTACCCGAAGGCTATCCCGCCGATCCCGTGTCCCTCATCATCAAGAACGATCTCGCCAAGGCGGCGTCCGAACGCGACCGCGTCCTCGCCGAGTGGAGCAAACGCTATGACGGCAAGAGCGAATCCCGCTGAATTGATCGGCGCCGGCGATTCGCCCCGCCCGGCGGCCGGATTCGCCGGGCGGAGCCTGGAAATATCGGGGATCAACAAACGTTTCGGCGCCTTCCCGGCGCTCCGAAATGTGACCCTGACGGTCGGCAAGGGCGAATTCGTGTGCATCCTCGGCCCCTCGGGATGCGGCAAGACAACGCTTCTCCGCGTCATCGCCGGCCTTGAAAAGCCGGATTCCGGCACGGTCCGCATCGAAGGGTTCGACGTCACCGACGCCCCGGTTTCGCGCCGGGGCGTCGGCATAGTGTTCCAGTCCTACGCGCTCTTCCCCAACCTCGACGCCATGCGGAACGTCGCCTTCGGCATACGGCGGCCGGGTTGGAGCCGGCGCGACGTCAGGCGGCGCGCCGGGGAGCTCCTGTCGCTGGTGGGACTGGAGGAATGCGCGGGAAAATATCCGGCCCAGATGTCGGGCGGGCAGCAGCAGCGCATCGCCCTCGCCCGCGCCCTCGCCACCGAACCGGCCATGCTGCTCCTGGACGAGCCCCTCTCCGCCCTCGACGCCAAGGTGCGGGCCGACCTGCGCCGGGAGATCCGATCGCTCCAACGGCGCCTCGGCATCACCGCCGTCATGGTGACGCATGATCAGGAGGAGGCGCTGACCATGGCCGACCGGGTGGTGGTCATGGTGAACGGCGGCCTGGCGCAATTCGCCAGCCCCGAGGAGATCTATCGCCTTCCCTCCACCCCTTTCGTGGCGGATTTCATCGGTTCCATGAACTTTCTTCCGAGGTGGCGGCTGGAGTCCGGCCTGGCGCGGTACGGCTCCTGTTCGCTGGCGCTGGCCGGATATCCGGAAAGCGGCAAGGTCAACATCACCCTCGCCATCCGGCCGGAGGATGTGCGGATCGGCCGCGACGGCTTCGGCGCCAATCAACTGATCGCCCATGTGGAGGCGGTGGAATTCAAGGGTTCCTCCTACCGGGTGACCCTGAAAATACCCAACAACCGGTCCACCCGGGCGCAACGGCTAGACGCGATCGTGCCCCCCCGGGAATACGCGTTTCTCCGCTTGCGGTCCGGCGAGTGCGTCACCGTGTCCCTGCCGGCCGAATCCCTTCTCTGCTTCGACCGCGCCGAACCGGATGAAACGCCGCCCCTGGACGGAATTGACTGATGGCGGGCCCGGGGAGCGGCTCCGAGGCGCTGAGAAAAGCCCTCTTGTGGGGTTCCGTCGCCTTCCTCGGGATCGGACTCGCGCTGCCGCTGGCGGAATTGGCGGTCAAAAGCCTGTCCGACGCCGACGGGGGTTACGCGGGTTTCGCCAATTTCGCCGCCTTTTTCGGCAGCCCATCCCTCAGCCGGGCGTTGTGGAACAGCATCTATGTGTCGGTCGCGGCCACCGCGATCACCGTGCCCCCGGCATTCGCGTTCGCCTACGCCGTCACCCGCACCGCCATGCCCCTGAAGCCGGTTTTCCGGCAATTGGCCATGCTGCCGCTATACGCCCCCTCCATGCTTGCGGGGATCTCCCTGCTGTACCTGTTCGGCAAGAAGGGGTTGATAACCACCGGGTTTTTCGACCGCCTCCCGTTTCTCTCGGCGGACATCGGGCTGTATGGTTCCACCGGCATCATTCTGGCCGAGGCCATCCTCGCCTTTCCCCCGGCGGCGATGATCCTCCTCGCCGCCCTCGACGACGGCGACGCCCGCCTGTACGAGGCGGCGGAATCGCTGGGCGCCGGCGGTCCGGAAATTTTCTGGACCGTAACGATTCCGGGCGCCCGGCATGGCCTTGTCAGCGCCGCCTTCGTCTCCTTCACCATGGTGTTCACCGACTTCGGGGCCCCGAAGGTCGTGGGCGGCAATTACCCGGTCCTGGCCACCGACATTTACAAACATGTCGTGGGGCAGCAAAACTTCAACATGGGGGCGACGGTGAGCCTCGTCATGATTGCCCCCACCCTTCTCGCCTTTCTGGCCGACAGTTGGGTTCGGCGGCGGCACAACGCGGCGATCGGCTCCCGGGCGGCGCCGCTGCGTCCGGCGAAAAGCAAGCGCCGCGACGCGGCTGGCTTCGTCTTTTGCGCCCTGGCGGCCGGGGCGATACTCGCGGTATTCGCCTCCGCCGGGCTGGCGTCCGTCGTCAAGTCCTGGCCCTACAACCTGCGGCCGGGATTGTGGCATTACGACTTTTCGCATTATGGCGGCGGCGGATACGCCTCGTTCTGGAACAGTCTGCGTCTCGCCGCCTACAGCGCCGTCTTCGGGACCGCCTTGACCTTTGGTTCCGCTTATCTAATCGAAAAGACCCGGGATTCGCGGACGTTGCGGCGGTTCGCCTCGCTTCTCTCGCTCGTGCCGCTGGCCCTGCCGGGCCTGGTCATCGGTCTCGCCTATATCTTTCTGTTCAACTCGCCCAGCCTGCGCCTGTTCGGCCTGGAAATCCCCAACCCCCTGTTCGGCCTTTACGGCACCATGGCCCTCCTCGTGATTTGCAACATCGTGCACTTTTACACCGTCGGCTTCCTGACCGCCTCCACCGCCCTGCGGCAACTCGATTTGGAGTTCGAGGCGGCGGCGGAATCCCTGGCGATCCCGTTTTACACCGCCTTCCTTCGCGTCACCCTTCCCATTTGCCTCCCGGCGGTATTGGATATCGCCGGATTCTACTTCGTCAGCTCCATGACCACGGTGTCGGCGGTGATTTTCCTGTACACGCCGGACACCGCCCTGGCCTCGGTGGCGGTGGTGAACATGGACGACGCCGGCGACACCGCCGCCGCCGCCGCCATGGGCATGCTTATCGCGATCACGAACATCGCCGTCAAGTCAGCGTTCGATTTCGCGGCCCGCAAGACGACCGCGCATGGCCAGGCGTGGAGGAAACGCTAGGGGTTCCGACATATATATAATGGATAGGCGCGAAAGCCGGAACCGTCGTCCAACCCGATGATCCGGCATTTAGTAAAGAGCCAACCGCGGGAGATTGATAACCGGCGTTCGCCATGCAACGCCGGCTTATCCCGATTTCGAAAAGGAGAAAGCCATGAGTACGACGATGAGCACCAAGAGATTCGTCGGTTCGAAAAAAGTCTCGGTTCAGAAAACGGAGTCGTCCTCGAACGGCATAACCACGGCCGTGGGAATATTGATCGGAGGATTCGCCGGGTTGGCGGCTGGCGCCGCCCTTGAGATCAACCTTCTGATGGCGGCCGGGTTCGTAGCCTTTACCTGCGCGGGTTTGTACCTGAACGGAATGTTCTGGGCGTCGATGGAGGACAAGGGCTTGTTCAAGCCTTCCAATCCAAGGGATTTTAACAAGTATCCGTAAAAAAGGCGGAGCGGGAGCCGGCGGCGTGGGCGAGCCGCACCCCCAGGCCGGAGCGGAGCGAGTGGCAGCCGGCCGAATTCACCCGGAGGGCGGAAGGCCCGCCGGTCTCGGTGACCGCCGGCCGGCGTAATCGATCTCGGCCAGCGGCCCGATCTTCGTCCGCCCGAAAGCGTATCCAAAAACCCGCTGGCCAACACCGTACGGCCGGCCATATCAAAATACTTCGCCGATTTCCTTGTTGGCTTTTAAAAAAATCTCGCCGGCCGCCGCCCGATTTCCTTTAAAGTTTATAACGCCTTGCATCGCAAGGAGATTGTTTTTTGCCGGCCCGGGAAAACAAGCGGCCTGGCCAAAAAACATTCGCGGGAGCGGAAGCCCAAAACTGTAAAGTGAATAAAAAGACATGGGGGCAACCTTCGGACCTTCCCCAAAAACGACGGCGGCCGTTTTTGAAAATCCCACGGTTGACATAATTATCGGGGTTGGCTATAATGGTTTCCGGATTCCATATCGGGCCGGAGCCCAAATTGGCTTGACAATTTCGGGAAAGAGATATTGCGTAGACGGGTTTTCAATAAACGCGGCGGGCGCCATTTTTTATAACCCCGGGCGGGTGATTGGATTGGCTATCGGCCGGGGCGGCGACCCGACGGTTCGTAAATAGGCATTTGCATCCGGGCATTTTTTTCCCGGCCTCTGGAAGGCCGGGAACACCGCTTGAAGAAGCCGGAGGAGGACAATCGTGAAAAAAATCATTCTATTGACCTTGCTTTGTCTGTCCGCCAGTTTGGCCGGGGCCGGGGAAATCACCGACACCCTGGCGCGCATCAAGGAAACCGGCCAGGTCATCGTCGGCCATCGCGAATCATCCGTCCCCTTTTCCTATTACGACAACAACCAGAATGTCATCGGCTATTCCCAAGACTATTCCAACCTGATTGTCGAAGCGCTTAAAAAAGAGCTTGGCCTGCCCAACCTGAAGGTCAAGCTGATCCCCATAACTTCCCAGAACCGCATTCCCCTGTTGCAAAACGGCACCTATGATTTTGAATGCGGCTCCACCACCAACAACCTGGAACGCCAGAAGCAGGTGGCCTTTTCCAACACCCTCTTCATCATCGGAACCCGCCTTCTCGTCCACAAGGATTCCGGGATCAAGGATTTTCCCGATCTTAAGGGCAAAACCCTGGCCGTCACCAGCGGCACCACTTCCGAACGGCTCGCCTTCCAGATGAAGGATGAGAAAAAGCTTGACGTGAACATCATCAGTCTCACCGACCACGTCGATTCCTTCCGGGCGGTGGAATCCGGCCGGGCCGACGCCTTCTTCATAGACGACGCCCTCCTGGCCGGCGAACGGGCCAAGTCGCGCAATCCCGGCGACTGGATAATCGTCGGCACCCCGCAAAGCTTCGAAGCTTACGGCTGCATGCTGCGCAAGGGCGATCCAAAATTCAAGGCTTTCGTGGACAAGGTGATAGCCGACGCCCAAACCTCCGGCAAGGCGCTTGAATCTTTCAAGAAATGGTTCCAAAACCCCATCCCGCCCCGGGGAATGAACATGAACTTCGAAGTTCCCGACGCCCTCGAGAAACTGTTCGCCAACCCCAATGACAAGGCGTTCCAATAAAGGCCAAAAAGGATTAGCATGGGGCTTAATTGGGGTATTTTCTTCGAAGACGCCCCCTTTGGGGGCGTCAAGTATTATCAGTGGTTGCTGGAAGGTTTTCGGAACACGGTGGCGCTGTTTGTTTGCGCTTGGCTCCTGGCATTCATCGCCGGTTCCCTGGTGGGCATTTTTCGAACCCTCCCCAACCGTTTCCTGCGGTTGCTGGGAACCCTTTATGTCGAGTTTTTCCGGAACATCCCGCTTCTGGTCCAGTTCTTCCTCTGGTACGTGGTGGCTCCGGAACTGTTGCCCCGCAACCTGGGCATTTGGGTGAAGCGGATCGATCCCCCCCTCCAGTCGTTCGTCTTTTCCGTCATTTGCCTGGGGCTGTTCACCGGGGGGCGCATCGCCGAACAGGTCAGAAGCGGCATAGAGGCCCTGTCCGGCGGACAGCGCAAGGCCGCCCTGGCCCTGGGCATGACCTTGGCCCAAACCTACCGCTACATCCTCATGCCCAACGCCTACCGCATCATCATGCCCCCGCTCACCTCGGAATCGCTGAACCTGATAAAGAACACCGCGGTCGCCTCCACCATCGGCCTAATCGACCTCACGTTCCAGGCTTACCGGCTGCTTGATTTTTCCGCCTATTCCTACGAATCCTTCACCGCCATCACCCTGGCCTACGTCTTCCTTTGCCTAATCACCCTGGGAATCATGCGTTTCGTCGAGCGGCGCATCCGCCTGTCCACCACCCCTAGGACCAAGGCATGATTGAAATCGATTGGGGGATGATATGGGAGACCGCCCCGCTGCTATGGAGGGGGGCTCTGCTCACCCTCCAGATAACCGGAGTGGCGGTGGCGCTGGGGATGCTGTTCGGGGTCGTCCTGGCCGTGGCCGCCGTATCGCCGCTGCCGCCCCTCCGCTGGCTCGCCATGTCCTACATCAATTTTTTTCGCGTCATTCCCAAGGTCATGATCCTGCTGTGGTTCTATCTCGTGGTCCCCCAAGTGGTGGCCAATCTGCTCAATTTGGCGCCCGAAACCGACATCCGCCTGATTTCGGCCATCACCGCCTTCGTGATTTTCGAGTCGTCCTTCTACGCGGAAATTTTCCGGGCCGGGCTTAACAGCGTTCCCCGTTCCCAGGCCAAGGCGGCCCTGGCCCTGGGCATGACCCGATCCCAGGTGATGCTGCTGGTGCTTCTGCCCCAGGCGTTTCGCAACATGATTCCGGTTCTCCTCACCCACAGCATCGTAATTTTCCAGGACAGTTCGCTGGTGTACATCATCGGCCTGGGGGATTTTTTCCGAACCTCGGCCAATCTGGGCAAGAACGCCGGGCTTTATCCCGGATTGGTTCTCTTCGCGGGCGGGATGTATTTCATCGCCTGCTTCCTGGCTTCCCAGACGGTCGACTATCTTAAGCGGCGGGTAGCCCTGAAAAAGCTGAGGGCGTGATTCCATGATCTATCTCAATAACGTTTCCAAATGGTATGGTCATTTCAAGGTCCTCGACGGCTGCTCCACCCATGTGGACAAGGGCGAGGTGGTGGTCATTTGCGGACCTTCCGGAAGCGGCAAATCAACCCTTATCCAAACGGTGAACGGCCTGGAACCGATTCAAAAGGGGGAAATCATCGTCAACCAGACGGCGGTGACCGGCTACAACACCAACCTGGCCAAGCTCAGGGCGCATGTCGGGATGGTTTTCCAACATTTCGAACTGTTCCCCCACCTCACCATCCTCCGCAACCTGCTCCTGCCGCAAATCAAGGTTTTGCGCCGTTCGCGGCAAGAGGCGGCGGAAAAGGCCAACATCCTCCTGGAACGGGTCGGGCTCTCCGGCCATGCGCACAAGTATCCCGGCCAGCTTTCCGGCGGCCAGCAGCAACGGGTGGCCATCGTCCGGGCCCTGTGCATGGATCCGGTGGCCATGCTTTTCGACGAGCCCACCAGCGCCCTCGACCCGGAGATGATTAACGAAGTGCTCGAAGTCATGGTGAAGCTGGCCAACGAGGGCATGACCATGATGGTCGTCACCCATGAAATGGGATTCGCGCACAAGGTGGCGCACCGGGTGGTGTTCATGGACGAGGGCAAAATCATGGAGGACACCCCCAAGGACGAGTTTTTCGCCAATCCGAAGACCGACCGGGCCAAGGATTTCCTGAACAAGATACTCACCCATTGCTAGTTGACTTTTAGGGCGTGTTGTTAAATGCCGTCTCGTCGGGTTATACTGCGTCAAAAGCCGCTTCTCGGATGATTTTTACCCCTGACCGCCGGCCAAAAATCATCCTGCCAGCGCCTTTTTCCTTGTCTAACCCGGGCGATCCGGTATTTAACAACACGCTCTAAAAGTCGACTCACAGGGAAAAGGGGGTGATCTGGCGCTGGATGAATTTCTTCTTCAGGAACTCCAGGGTCTGCTGGTGAATTTGGCAGACCCGGCTTTCCGAAAGATCCAGCGCCAGGCCGATTTCCTTGAGATTGAGATTCTCGTAATAATAGAGGGTAAGCACCCTTTTTTGATCCTCCGAGAGGCCGCGCAGGGCCACCTCCTTTATTTCGGCCCGGGAAAGCTCGGCCAGCGGATCCGCCGCCTTGGCGTCGGGGAGCATTTCAATGTGGCCGATCTCGTTGTCGTCGTTGTCGTCCCACTTGCGGTCCAGGGAGACCATGGTCTTGATTTGGCTGTCCCGCAGGAGATCGTCGTATTTTTTCCGGTCCAGGCCCAGGTATTCCGCCATTTCGCCGTCGTCGGGAATCCGTCCCAGGCGGTTTTCCAATTCGTCGCGGGTGCGCCTGACGGTGTTGGCCTTCTGGCGCACCTGGCGGGACGGCCAGTCCTGCCGGCGCAATTCGTCCTTGATCGCCCCGTTGATGCGCAGGTTGCAGTAGGTGGAAAACTTGACGCCCTCGTCGGGATCGAATTTTTCGACGGCGTCGATCAGGCCGAAGTTCCCGGAGCTGCACAGGTCCTGCACGTCCAGGAAGGTCGGCAGTTTCTTGGCCATCCGTTCCGCCATTTCGATGACCAGCGGCATGTAGTTCTCGATCAATTTGCATCTGGCCTCGTCGTCGTTTTCCTTCCGGTATCTCCGCCACAGTTCCGTCTCCTCCCTTTCGCCCAGGGGCGGCGGGGGGGTGTAATCGTCAAGGTAGTCGTTCATGTTCGCGGCCTCCATTTGGCTTATTCGCCCCGAATCCGGGTTCGGACCCCGTCAAGGAACGGAATCCGGGCGGGTTACGATTTTGACTGTCCGGCGGTCTTCATTGTTTCGGCCATCGCCAGATCATAGGCCGATTTGGCCCGGAATTTCTTTTCGATGTCGCGGCTTCTGTTCTCCGCCAGCGCCTCCTGCACCAGGGCTATCCCAAGGGTGGAGACGAAGAGGCCTAGCAGGAAGAAGGCGGCCGACAAATAGATGCCGACCTCCCAGGCGGTTTCGGCGGTCATCGGCTCCCGGTCGAAGTCCCTGGGCAGCAGGCAGAAGTACAGCCAGTTGCCGAGGAAGACGATGACGCCGATGATGGAGAAGAAGCCGGCCATCTTTTTCGCCATCATGTCGCCGCTTCTCCATATTCGCCGCCGGTTCTTCCTTCCCCTCCGGGATTGCCCAGGATCAATTCGGCCAGCCAGGCGCGGTCGGCGGCCCGGATGGGGGCGGAGTAGTCCGGACTGCTGGTGACGTAGCTCAGGCCGTCGGCCAGCCGCGACATGGCGTTGAGGATGTCGCCGCGGCACAGGGATTCGTCCAGCTTGGTCATGATGATGCGATCGAATCCGGCCGGCCGGAAGCGTTCCGCCAGTCCGGCCAGGGTCCGGTCGGAGGCCAGGCTGGACAGCACCAGGTGCGTTTCATGCACCCCGGCGGCCCGGAGCGTTTCGGTCAGGGCGCCGATGGCGTCCCCGTCCAATGGCGATCTCCCCGAGGTGTCGATGAGGATTAATTCCTGGCCGGCCAGGGATTCCACCGCCTCGCGCATTTCCCCGGGCCCGCTGGCGGTGGCGATGGCCAGGCCGAACATCCTGCCCAGGTTGTTGATCTGGCCCTCGGCGCCGGGCCGGCGGAAATCCTCGTTGATCAACCCCACCCGGCGCCTGTCCTTGACGCCGAACTGGATGGCCAGCTTGGCGATGGTGGTGGTTTTGCCCATCCCCGAGGGGCCAATCGCCGCCACCACGGTGGGTCCGGTCTCCCGGAGCAGCACCGGGGCGGCGACCGGCAGGCGCCGGGACACCGCCCGGAAAAGCTCGGCGTTCAATTTTTCCGGGGATTCGTCCCCGGTTTCCTCCACCTCCTCCACTATTTCCCGGGCCAGGTTCTCGTCAATGCCCTTGGCGACCAGGGATCGGTGGATGGACAGCAGTTCGTTGGAAACGGCCGGCACCCCCCCCCGGGCCTGGAGGGAGATGAGGGAAAGTATTTCCTCCCATTTGTCGGCGCTTTCCCGCCGGCTTTGTTCCAGCTCCAGCTGCAGTTTGTCCAGGCGCCCGGTTATCCCGGTGGCGGTTTCCCCCAGCCGCAAAAAGGGGGCGGCGGCCGATTCCATGGCCTTCCTGGTTTCGGGATTGTATTTTTCCAGTCCCTCCAAGGCCTTGGCGTAGGTCCGGAGCAACGGATTCGGCGGCTTGTCCGGCCGGGCGGCGGCGTCCTCCTTCCCGTTCCGGGAAGCCTCCGCCACCTCCAATTCGACCTCGAGCGAATCCCCCCCTAGTTTCCCCGAGGTCAGGCGGCTGAACAGGGTCTCCAGGCGGACGTTTCTCCGTTTGACCACGACGATGTCCCGCCCCAGCTTGCTCTTGGCCTTGCTGACGGCTTCGGCGCAGGTCTTGCCGCGAAAGATGTGGGTTTTCCCGTCGGCCCCGCCCATGCGTCCTTTCCATTCGGGGGACTTCCCCGAGCGTCCCGCGGACCCTTGGGGTCTGTCCATAAATAACTTATACATGTTTAGACAGGGAACCGAGTCGCGGCGGTAAATTTTCGCCCGTGATTGGGCAAAAATTTACGAGAGCGACGTTGGCGACGCGGTATAAACTTGTATAAGTTGTTTATGGACGATCCCTTACTGGTTCAAGTCGAGTTTCACCATCCCAACCGATATCGACTCGTAATCCTGGAGAATTTCATTGTAGGAAATGACGGCCAGCATCGGCAGGCGGGCCTGGGTCATCCGCTTGACGTGCAGCCGCACCTGCGGGCCGGTCAGGAGAAGCGGATTGTTGCCGCCCTGGACCTGGCGCTGGACCTCGGCCGAGATGGCCTCCACCAAGCGCTGGCTGGCGGCCGGGCGCAGGGTGAGGAACGATCCCCCGTCCGTGTGCTCGACATGCTGCTGAATTTGCTCCTCCAGCCGCGGATCCAGGGTGATCACGTGCAATTTGCGGGTTCCGGGGGCGGCGTATTCGTTGCAGAGCCAGCGCTTCAGGCCGTTCCTGGCGAATTCGGTGAGGATGTCGGGGTCCTTGGTGCGGCGGCCGACGTCCCCCAGCACCTCGAGGATGGCCCCGAGATTGCGGATCGACACCTTCTCCTGGAGGAGGTTCTGCAGGACCTTCTGCACCTCGGCCGCGGAAAGAATTCCGGGCACCACCTCCTCCACCGCCCCCGGGGAATTTTTCTTCAGGGTTTCGAGGAGCTTGCGCATCTCGTCCCGGGTCAGCAGCTCGGCGGCGCGGGAGCGGATGATTTCCGTCAGGTGGGTCGCCATCACCGTCTCGGCGTCGACCACCGTGTAGCCGACCCGCTCGGCGTATTCGCGGCCGGAGGGATAAATCCACACCGCCGGCATCCCGAAGGCCGGCTCCACGGTGGCGTCGCCCTCGAGCTTTTCGGTGGCGGCCCCGGAATCTATGGCCAGGAGCCTGTCCGCCTCGACCGAGCCCCTGGCCACCGGGGCGCCCTGAATCTTCACCACGTAATCGTTGGCCTCCAGTTCGAGGTTGTCCCGGATGCGGATGGGGGGAACTATGATGCCCAGCTCCACCGCCAGTTGCTGGCGGATCATCTGCACCCGCTGCAGCAGCCCGCCCCCGCCGGGCTGCTGCTTGTCGACCAGCGGCACCACCCCGTAGCCGACCTCGACCCCCAGGGCGTCGATGGCCAGGAGTTTTTCCACGCTGTCGGCCTCGGCCGGCTTCGCCCCGGCCTCGTCCTTTTTGGCTTCGGCCTTTTCCCGGGCTTCCAGGGTCGCGGCGGCCGCCGACCTTCGCGCCACCAGCCATAGGCAGAAGCAGATTCCCGAGACGACGAAGAGGGGCAGGGGCGGGAAGGGGGTCAGGCCCACCAGCCCGGAGAGGCCGAGGCCGGCCACCATCACCGTGGCCGCCGCGATGGGCTTGTGCTGCCCGAAGAACTGCCCCAGGACTTCGCCGCCGAACTCGGCGCGTTCGGCGTTGCGGGTCACCAGGAGGCCGGCCCCCACGCTGATGAGCAGGGCCGGTATCTGGGCGGCCAGGCCGTCGCCTATGGTCAGGATGGTGAATACCCTGGCCGCCTCGACGAACTCCATCCCGTGGATGAAGACGCCGATGACGAAGCCGAAGAGGATGTTGATGCCGGTGATGATGATGCCGGCGACGGTGTCGCCGGAAACGAACTTGGCGGCGCCGTCCATGGCCCCGAAGAAGGCGGCCTGGCGCTGGATTTCCAGCCGCCGGGCGACCGCCTCCTGTTCGGTGATTATGCCGGAGTTGAGATCGGCGTCGATGGCCATCTGCTTTCCCGGCATGGCGTCCAGGGTGAACCTGGCCGCCACCTCGGCCACCCGGGTCGAGCCCCGGGTGATGACCAGGTATTGGATAATCACGAGAATGATGAAGATGGTCACCCCGACCGCCAGGGAGCTCAGGCGGTTGATGCCCTCGACGCTGCCGCCGCCCCCCACGAAGGCGCCGAAGGTGGCGATGAGGTTGCCGGCCGCCCCGATGCCTTCCTGCCCCCGGCTGAGGATGAGGCGGGTGGAGGAAATGTTCAGGGACAGCCGGAAGAGGGTCAGGACCAGCAGCACCGAGGGGAAGGTGCTGAAGTTGAGCGGCTGTTCCACGAAGATGGTCATCATCAGGAGGATTAGGGCCAGGAGGATGTTGATCCCGACCGCGATGTCCATGAAAAAGGCGGGCAGGGGCACCAGCATGGCCGCCAGGGCGCAAATCACGAAGACGGAGATCAGGATGTTCTTGTTGCCTTCGCGCCCCAGCAGCCGCATAAGCCGGTCGCCCGAGAGCCTCAGCAATTCCCTGCCCTGTTGCGGTATCGCGCTCATTTACGCCGCGCTCGCCTCCATGAGCCTTCGCTTTTTCTCCGGGGAAAAGACGACGCTGAATACCTCGGCCACGGCGGCGTAAAGCTCCGCCGGGATATCCTCCCCGATCTCCACTTTTTTGTGGAGTTCCCGGGCCAAGGGGGGGTCCGACCAGATCGGAACTCCGGCCGCCTCGGCGATTTCGATGATCCTTAGCGCCAGCCGGTCCTTGCCCTTCGCCACCACCATGGGCGCCGGCATGTCCGGCTTGTAGGAAATCGCCACCGCGAAGTGGGTGGGGTTCCTCACCACCACCTCGGCTTGGGGAACCTCGGCCATCATCCGCCGTTGGGCCGCTTCCCGCTGCTTCTGGCGGATTTTCGACTTCACTTCCGGCGAGCCCTCCATTTGCTTGAATTCCTCCTTCACCTCCTGCTTGGTCATCTTCAATTCATTGTTGTGCTTGCGTTTTTGGTAATAATAGTCCGCCAGTCCCAGGGCCAGGAGCAGCAGGGCCAGATTCCTCGCCAGTCCCAGGGTGCGATCGACCAGGTGAACCAGGATTCCGCCCGTCCCCATTTCCAACAGGGGCAGGATGTTCCGGAATTCCAGGTTTATCACCCACCAGGCGACCGGGATGACCAGCGCCAGCTTGCCCAGATTCATTAGCAGGTGCACTAGGTTCCGCGCACTGAAGAGCCTCTTGACCCCTGAAACCGGATTCAATTTGCCGAGATTGAGCTTCACCGATTCAAAGCTGACGTTCAACCCCACCTGCAGGACATTGACGGCCAGGGCGATCACGCAGGCGAGAATCAGGAAGGGCGTCAGAATCAGCGCCAGCCACTTGCCCCAGTCGCCGGCGTGGGCGACAATCTCCTTCCCCTCCGGAATGGGCAGGCCGCCAAAATCATGCCCCAGCATTTTAAGCATGAAACTTTCCATATATCCGGCCATGGCCGGACCGATATAGCGCAGGATGTAGATGGCCCCCAGCAACTCCAGCGCCGCCGTCAAGTCCCGGCTTTTGGGGATGTTGCCGCGTTTTCGGGCGTCCGACTTCCTTTTGGCGGTTGGTTCCTCCGTCTTTTCTTCGGCGCCGGCCGCCATTTGCCGTCATCCTTCCTTGGCCTTTTCCGACCGCTATCCGTCCGATCCCGGCTTCAGGTCGCGGACCATCTGTTGCAATTCGGTCAGCGAATCCCCGAACGGACCCTCGGGCATTTCCTGGAGATTGAACCGCCAATCGGCGGGGACCAGCAGGGCGCAGATGGCGGGATAGAGGAAAATCAGGGTGCAAAGGCCGACCGCCACCTTCACCGGGATTCCAAACACCTGGATGTTGAGTTGCGGCATGGTCTTGGTGATGAAGCCCTCGGCGATGCTGGTCAGGAGCATCACCAGGATGACCGGGGCGGCCATCTGGACGCCCAGCCGAATAAGGGCGGTGGCCTGGACATAGGTCATGGCGAGGGCCGGGCTGTTGAGGTTGACCTCCGGCAGGAGGGCGCCGATTCCCAGGTATTCATAGCTTTTCATCATGATGTAAATGAAAACGAGGTGGAGGTTGGCGGTCACGAAGACCATGACGGCCAGGTTGATGTTGATGAACCCGAGCATCGGCATTTCCACCCCGGACTGGGGGTCGAGAACGCTGGCCATGGCGAAGCCTATCTGCTGGCCCGCCACTTCGCCGGCGAACTGCACCCCGGTGAAGATGAGCGTCCCCAGGTAGGAAATGGTCATGCCCAGGCAAAATTCCTGGCCGGCGAGGATGGCCAGTTGGGTCATGTCCAGGTTTTTCGGTATTTCGGCCGTCCGCGAGGCCAGGGGAAGGAACAGCAGCGGGAAAACCGCCGCGAACTGGATCCGGAACCGCCCCGGGAAAACCTCGGAACTGAAAAACGGCGCGAAGAGGACCAGGGATCCGCAACGCAGAAGCACCAGGACATAGGTTAAAAAGGCCGAGAGGATGCGGCTGACCTGGAACATGTCCTCGCTCATGCTTCCCCGCCCGTCAATAATAGCTCGAGAACATCCGCAAGGCGTTCTCGAAGTAGTTGGTTATGAAATCGATAAGCCAGGAAAGGGCCAGCGACACCACTCCCACCACCGCCACCAGCTTGGGGACGAAGGTGAGGGTCATTTCCTGGATGCTGGTGACCGTTTGCATCAGCGACACCAGGACGCCCACCACCAGGGCGGTCAGCAGGGGGGGCAGCGACAGCATGAGGCAGGTCCACAGCATGCCGTTGGCCACGTCGATGATGTCCTGGACTTCCGGCACCATGCCCGGCCCCCGTACGAAATTAGAAACCGCCCGTCCCCAGGCCCGCCCCGACCGCCCCGGCCGCCGGGGCGATGAGATCCTGGATGACGCTGACGGGAAAACTGGTTATCATGCCTTCGAAAAGGAGCCGCCAGCCGTCGACGATGACGAAAATTATGATCTTGAACGGCAGCGAAATCATGACCGGCGGCAGCATCATCATTCCCATGGCCATGAGGATGGAGGAGATTACCACGTCCAGCACCAGGAAGGGGAGGTAGAGGAGGAATCCCATCCAGAAGGCGCGCTTGAGTTCGGAGCAGATGAAGGCCGGGATGAGCGAGGTGGTGGGAATGTCGGCCGGCAGCAGGCGGCCCTGGTTTTCCAGGCTGGCCGCGTCCTTCATGCCGGCCGCGCCCAGGAAGAAGTACAATTCCTCCCGCCCGTCGTTGGCGGCCAGGCACTCGAGCATGAATTTGCGGATGGGCGCCATGCTTCTCTCCAGCGCCTCGGCCTGGCGGAGCCGGCGCATCTCCCCGGGGGAAATCTGCACGTATTCCCCGTTGAAATAGGGGGCGAGCCCGTCCTTCCAGGCAGCCTTCCAGGTGGGCCACATGATGAAAAAAGTGAGAAACAGCGACAGTCCCATCATCACCTGATCCGGCGGCAGCGACTGGGTCCCCATGGCCCGGCGGACAAACCCCATGACCACGGTTATGCGGAGGAAGCTGGTCATCATGATGAGTATGCTGGGGGACAGGGTGATGATGGTGAGGATGACGGCGATTTGCAGCATCGAGGAAAGCTGTTCGGCCTTCTCCATCGGGACCAGGCTGCCGTTTTCGATGGTCGGCAGCGGAAGGTAGAGCAGGCCGTCGGAGTTGGGATCCCCCCGCTCGATCGCCGGGACGAAATCCATTTCGCTGCGTCCCAACTCCTCCAGCGCCTCCCGGGGTTCGCGGGGCGCCACCCCCAGGTCGGCGGCCGGGGTTGTTTTTACGGATAAAGTTGAAAAAGCCAGGAAAAAAAACAGGGCTCCCCCCCTGTTCCCGGTCCGCTGGTAAGTCTTCACCCCGCTTGCCATGCCCGTCCGCGCCCTCCCCGAAAAACTTTGCCGAAACCGCCCCGTTCCCCCCGGTCCGATTAGGGTTCGTCCATAAATAACTTATACATGTTTATACCGCGTCACCAACGTCGCTCTCGTAAATTTTTGCCCAACCACGGGCGAAAATTTACCGCCGCGACTCGGTTCCTGGTCTAAACATGTATAAGTTATTTATGGACAGATCCTTAGCCAATCGCGTCCAATAGATTTTTCCTCCTTTTCGCCGGTAGTTCGGGTCGCAGAATCCGTTCCGGCATCGGGCCGGGACTTGGGTCTCCGATGCCGGCGGCCATTTTTCGGCGCAAGCCGGCGGCCTGTTCGCCGATTTCCCGCGCCTTGATTTCCCCGGCGGCGAGGTTTTCCCCCGCCTCCGTCTCCAAGATCTTTTGCCGGAACAGCCGGCCGAAGAGGTTTTTGCCGGTTTCGGACTTGGGCCTAGCAACTTCCAGAATGCCCAGGAGTTCCTCCTCTTCGGTGATTTCCGAGAGGGTGTTGATTTCATCCGGGGAGACGCCCAGGACCAGGACGCGTTTCCCGACCCGCAGGAGGGAGACGTAGCGTCGGTGATCAAGATGCGTTCTTCCCAGGATTTCCAGGGCGGGATGGGAAAACAACTGGCGGTGGCCGGGCAGGTATTTTTTGGCGAGGCAAAGTATGCCCACGAAGATGGCGCAAAGCAGGGTCAGGTAAAATAGTACCGGGAGGATCGAAGGCAGGCTGTACCCGGCCGGCCGGTTGCGGGACTGCCGGTCCCGGGTTTCGGCCGGGGCGGAAAAGGAGAACGGCTGCTTTTCGAATTCCGCCGCCGAGGCGGGAACGACCCTGGTTTTAACGCCGGCGGCCGGGGCGGCTTCGCCAACCGGGGCCGGGGTTTGGGGCCGGGGGAATCCCGGCCCCGGAACCCCGTCGCCCCCAATGCCCGGGCCGCCGGAAATTGCCGAAACGGCCGAAACGACGATCAGAAACCAAAAAGGCGTGCTCCCCCCCCGCCAATTCATGTGATCGGCTTCTCCCCAAGCGATACGGCTGAACTGGATAATACCGGCGGCAACTTCCCCGGGTCGACGCCGGCCTCTGTTTCCATGGGTCGGGGCTCGTAAAGGCGTTCCGCATCCGCGGAGTGCGCTCCAAAGATCCCCTGGAGCCATT